>CAZTUZ010000181.1:0-5757 GCA_964617055.1 uncultured Thiothrix sp. | reverse complement strand
ACTGGTTTTATCCAAAATGACGGGCGTGCCATTGTTAGAGGCTTGCAATACGCTCTGCGATTCGGGAATAACCCCAATCAGCGGCACGGCTAAGATTTCCAGAATGTCTTCCATTCCCAGCATTTCCCCCGCTGCCACCCGATTCGGGGAATAGCGCGTGATTAACAAATGCTCGCGGATAGTTTCACCCTGCTCAGCTTTCAAGGTTTTGCTTTGCAACAAACCCAAAATGCGGTCGGAATCACGCACCGAAGACACTTCAGGGTTCGTCACGACAATCGCATCATCCGCAAAGTACATTGCCATGTGCGCCCCACGTTCGATCCCCGCTGGCGAATCGCAAATCACAAAGTCAAAACCGTCTTGACGTAATTCATCAATCACACGTCCTACACCATCTTTGGTGAGCGCGTCTTTATCGCGAGTTTGTGAGGCAGGCAGAATAAAGAGGTTTTCCGTGTGTTTATCACGGATCAACGCTTGCTTAAGAGAAGCTTCATGATTAATGACATTAACAAAGTCATAAACGACACGACGTTCACAGCCCATGATAAGGTCAAGATTACGCAAACCTACGTCAAAATCAATGACAGCGGTTTTATAACCACGCATAGCAAGCCCTGTGGCAAATGCTGCACTGGTGGTAGTTTTACCAACCCCACCCTTGCCAGAAGTTACAACGACAATCCTGCTCAAAGGCTTCCTCCTGTTTTTCGATGTTCCATGAAACGGGCTATTACACACCCGATTAATATTACCAAAGTTTCAATTTTTTCGCAGAAAATGCGTGCTAACTCAGAACATTGGGGCTATTTTTAGCTTTTCGCCTTCTAACCAGACCATTGCTGGCTGTCCTTTCAAATTCGTATCAATATCGTCTAATAAACGGTAGTTACCCGCAATAGCCACTAATTCCGCTTCCAGTTTTTGGCAGAAAATCCGCGCACTAGTATCACCTAGTATGCCAGCTAACACACGCCCGCGTAACGAACCGTAAACGTGCACCGAACCACCTGCTAAAATCTCTGACCCCGCGCTGGTGTGCTGCAATACCACAATGTCGCTATCTGGGTGATAAACCTGCTGCCCAGAACGCACGGGGCGATCAATCACCTCCACCCGTTTGGCAGTGACTTCTTGGTTTTTTGGTGTCGCACGCTCAACACGAGTCGCCGCAGAAGGATTCCGTCCATCGCGTAATATAGACCATCCAGCTAACTTCGCTGTTTCGTGGCAATCCTCTGGCACATGCCGCAAACCCAACGGGATAAAACCTTGTTCAATCACCAATTCGCGTAATGCCGTTAAATCAAGCACATTACAGTGTTCACCGAGTCCGGCGCAGTCCACAATCAGCGGACTTCCTTCAAATAACTGCGGCATACTTTCACGTTTTTGCTGTAATGACAGTCGTACTTTCCCCAACTGCGGCGATGTCAACTGCAAAACATTCAGCAAAGTCATTTCGCCCTTTATTTCGACCGTATCATTTGACATTGCCCTCTCCTTGAAAGTTTTTAGGCTCAAATTTCTCTGAAAAGCTTGACGGTGTAAAGCACGATTACATAAAACCAGCAAACTTACTAACAAACGGTAGGGCATTAGGACAAACCCATCAACATCCGTTAGAATGCCTGCCTTTAAAATACATTATAAACGCGCTTGTAATGTTCGCACCGTCAAAAAAACCATTCGCACTGCATTTACCAACTTCACACTCAACCATCCATTGGGGGCAATTATACGGCTGCTCGCGTGAATGGTTGCTGGCGCAAACCGCCCAAGATTTCAAAGGACTGATGCTGCTGGTCGTACCCGATGTCCACACGGCTTATCAGATGGAAGCGGCGTTGCAGTTCTTCGCGCCCGACGTGCCGCGCCACCTGTTTCCCGATTGGGAAACGCTGCCGTATGACGTATTTTCCCCGCACGAAGACATTATTTCCGAACGGTTAAAAACGCTGGCAACGCTGGAAAACCTGCAACGCGGGATTTTGATTGCCCCCGCCACCACGCTGCTGCACCGTCTTGCACCCACCGCCTACGTTCACGGGCATACCTTTATCCTGCGCAAAGGTTCACCGCTGAACATGGATAAACTGCGCAAACAATTGGAAGCAGCGGGTTATCGTCACGTCAGTCAGGTCATGGCACACGGTGAATACGCTAGCCGTGGTTCATTGGTCGATTTATTCCCAATGGGTAGCCAAACGCCGTACCGTCTGGATTTATTTGACGACGAAATCGACTCGATTCGTACCTTTAACCCCGAGACCCAACGCACCGACGAACTGGTTGATAGTATTGAATTGCTACCTGCGCGGGAATTTCCCTTAGATGAAGCCGGAATCCGCGCCTTCCGCCAAAACTACCGCTCACAGATCGAAGGCGACCCCAACCGCAGCCGCATTTACGACGGCGTAAGCCAAGGCAAACCGCCAGCGGGGATTGAATACTACCTACCGTTATTTTTCGACCGCACCGCCACGCTGTTTGATTACTTACCGAAAAAAACGCTGGTGGTACTCAGCGAAGGCGTGGACGCAGCGGTAAAAACCTTTTGGGAAACGGTCGAATACCGCTACGAACAACGCCGCCACGACCTTGAACGCCCGTTACTGCCGCCTGCGAAATTATTCCTCAGCGGCGACTTGCTCAATAGCTACGTCAGCGAATACCCCAGTGTGCAGGCTTCGCGCAGCAAAACCCTGCCGGACACCGCCACGCCTTCCCACAACTACCCCATTGCCGCGCTGCCTTCCGTATTAATCCATGCACGGCACGAACAACCCTTATTTTTACTCACTAATTTCCTCAAGGATTTAAAAGGCAAGGTGTTATTCACCGCTGAATCGGCGGGACGGCGTGAAGCCTTGCTGACGTTGTTACGCGAATACAACATTAGCGGCGTGCAAACCGTTGAAAACTGGCAAGCATTCTTAGCTGGTAAAGCGGAAATGGCGGTCACGGTCGCACCACTCGAAGACGGTTTCTGGTTGCCCGATGCGCGGTTGGCGGTCATTCCTGAAAACTTGCTGCATGGCGTGCAAATTCAGCAAGCGCGGCGACGCAAGAAAACCACGCGTGATGCGGATGCGATTATTCGCAACCTCACGGACTTGTCCGAAGGTGCGCCCGTGGTTCACGAAGAGCACGGCGTAGGGCGTTATGCGGGTTTGCAAACCGTGACGGCTGGCGGGGTAACGGCGGAATATTTGGTGATTCATTACGCCAATGAAGAAACGCTTTACGTTCCGGTTGCCGCCCTGCATTTGGTGAGTCGTTACACGGGGGCAGACCCCGAACACGCGCCGTTACACCGTTTGGGTTCGGGGCAATGGGAAAAAGCGCGAAGCAAAGCCGCCGAAAAAGCGCGTGATGTTGCCGCCGAATTGCTGGACATTCACGCACGACGTGCGGCGCAACGTGGGCAAAGTTTCGCATTCGACGACAACGATTACCGCTTGTTTGCTGGCGCATTCCCGTTTGAAGAAACGCCCGACCAAGCCTTAGCCATTGAAAACGTGATCAAGGACATGCGCTCGCCGCAGCCAATGGATCGCGTGGTGTGCGGTGACGTGGGTTTCGGCAAAACCGAAGTGGCAATGCGAGCGGCATTCGTCGCAGCCAATGCGGGTAAACAAGTGGCAATGATTGCGCCCACCACCTTGTTGGTGCAGCAACATTTGAACAACTTCCGTGACCGCTTCGCGGATTGGGCATTCAATATTGAATCGTTATCGCGTTTTAAAACGGGCAAAGAAACCGACAAAGCTCTCGACGCACTCGCCACGGGTAAAATCGACATTGTGATCGGCACGCACAAACTGTTGCAGGACGATGTGCAATTCAAACAACTCGGCTTGGTGATTATTGACGAAGAACACCGTTTCGGCGTGCGTGACAAAGAACAAATGAAAAAGCTGCGTGCCAATGTCGACATGCTGACCATGACTGCCACGCCGATTCCGCGCACGCTGAATATGTCGCTATCCGGTTTGCGCGATTTGTCGATCATTGCCACCCCGCCGACGCAACGCCACGCGATTAAAACCTTCGTCTGCGAATGGAACAAAACCATTATCCAAGAAGCCTGTGCGCGGGAATTGTCACGCGGCGGTCAGGTGTATGTGCTGCACAACGAAGTCAAAACCATTGCCAACATTGCCGACGAACTCGAAGCCATGCTGCCCAACGTCAAGGTGCGTTACGCGCACGGGCAAATGCGCGAACGTGAACTCGAAAGCATTATGCGCGACTTTTATCACCAGCGTTTCCAGATTTTGGTCGCCACCACCATTATCGAAAGCGGCATTGACGTACCCACCGCCAACACGATTTTGATCAACCGCGCCGACAAATTGGGGCTGGCACAATTGCACCAATTGCGCGGACGGGTCGGGCGTTCGCATCACCGCGCTTATGCGTATTTGATTGCACCACCGAAATCCGCGCTCACGCCGGATGCGGTCAAACGGCTGGAAGCTATTGAATCTCTCGAAGATTTAGGCGTGGGCTTCACATTGGCGACGCACGATTTAGAAATCCGTGGGGCTGGTGAATTGCTCGGCGAAGGGCAAAGCGGACAAATCCAAGAAATCGGTTTCAACCTCTACAACGACCTGCTCGAACGCGCGGTCAATGCCCTGAAAAAAGGCGAAGTCCCCGACTTCGACCCGCGCAGCAACAGCCGTACCACCGTCGAACTCGGCGCACCCGCGCTGATTCCTGACGATTACTTACCCGACGTACACAGCCGCCTGATTCTCTACAAACGCATTGCCAGTGCCGCCACCCAAACCGCGCTGGACGAATTGCGCGTCGAAATGATCGACCGCTTCGGCTTACTCCCCGAACCCGCGAAAACCCTGTTCAGCGTCACCCGCGTCAAACTCATCGCCCAAGCCCTCGGTGTCAAAAAGCTCGACATGCACGCCAAAGGCGGACGCATGATCTTCGACAATCAACCCAATATTGACCCGCTGAAGGTGATTACCCTGATCCAAAAACGCCCGTGGATGTTCAAATTAGATGGGCAGGATAAGTTACGGTTTGAAATCGAACTCCTGACCGTGGAAGAGCGCGAAGACTGGGTGGTGAAGTTGATGAGGGAGATTAGCGCGTAAAATCTGATAGTTCCCAACATCATAAAATATTTTTTGCACTGCTATTGACAGAACCACTGAGATGCTACATAACTCTAGTGCGGTTCTGAGCAAGGGTTTGCTGCATGAAAAATAAAGTGTTACATCAACACAAAGCTTATTTAAGCTACTTCGCACAGCTTTCATCCAATGTAGTGATTTCATTCATGCTTGTTGGTTATTCACCGTGCTACGCAGATGAAGAACAACAAAACTACCGCCAACTAGAAGAAAAAATAGATCAATTTTTTCTAAAATGTAAGAGTGAAATACCCAAAAAATATCAGATATATCAACCAATAGAATCTGAGTCGCTGACTAACGAATGGAATAGTTTCCTTAGTTCATATAATTGGACTATAGAACAGAATGCTGCCCTAGCATCCTTTGCCGATATAGTTATTTCAAATTCACCAAAAGACTTCTTTGAACCTTTTTTCTCCATACCAATTACTTATTTTTATCCTCATAGTTTCATTGAGAGGAAAATATTTTCCAAAAAGGTAGAGGCGGGAATAGAAAAAAGAATAAATAAAATAAATGGAATTGAATCTGAATTAGGTATCACCATAGAAGAATTGTTGAGAAAAAATAACATACCACAAGAATCAGA
>CAZTUZ010000180.1:0-5760 GCA_964617055.1 uncultured Thiothrix sp. | reverse complement strand
CTGGGTGGAAAGACATGGAAGGTTAAAGCGACGATACCTGCAAAACTAATAAAGGGTAAGCTTTGCAGTAAACTACGCCATACAATGTTTAATGTTGGGCTTGTGAGGTGCAATGTAGAAATCTCTGCACGGTATTGTGCGCGCTTGTGCAAGCTCCATATCAGAATGAGTGTTGCACCAAAAAAACCATATAGGAGTGCGAAAGCTACATTTTTCCAGCCTGACAATAATTGTTGGAATGCAGAAAATAGGATGGAAATATCTGCTTTCCAATGTTCTGCACTGAATAGCAGGTTATAAGAATGTGTTAGTATGGATGCTGATGGCGCGAATAATTGTGCTTGTAAAATGGTTTGACTAGCTTTTTGTGAGTTAGTGTTTAAGGTACTAGCGCGTAAACTCATTAAGCGGCATTGAGCCAACATTTTATCTGTTTGTTGTTTTTGTGTTTCCAGTTGTTTACGTTTGTTTTTTAAATCCAAATCTTCATTGGGTGTGGCTGGACCAATGCTATCCAATCCTTTTTGTGCGATGGTTTGCTGCTCGGTGTATTGGCTGATACAGGTTTGTGCTGTTTGTTCCAGTGTAACGGCTTGGCTTTGTAAAGATTCTAAGTCTTTGAGTTGATTTTGTGATTGTGCCAGTGTTTTCTCAGCAGTATCCAATTGTTCATTCAGTTTACGCAACTCATCCATGCCAAAATTGTCAGTTGCTCCTAAGGTTTGGCTTAGTACTAACAAAATTACACATAGCCAACAGCTCAGTAAGCGTAGAGGATTCGTTATCATTTGTGCCGAGAACGGCTTTTGTCGTGTCACAATCGTTAAACCTTTACTTCTAATGAGTATCTTAGCCAATAACGTTACTAAAATACGCTAAATTTGTTTAAGTATTAAACAACAAGATGAGTAGCACTCTGGCTACATGTTATCATGCGCATAGTAGCAAATGATTTTGAAAACAACATACACAAGGAATTGCCTGTGATAACCCCTGCACAACAGCAGCAAGTTGACGCTGCCATGCAACAACTCAGCGATTATATCGCTCAACCACCTTGGGAAGAATGGATGGTGGAGGTTTTTACCAATGCCATTGATTATGCTGCCGAAATGCTGGATATAACAGCCGATGAGGTGCTGGATTATCTGGAAGAACAGCCCTTGGATCAAATCGCTCATGCGCATGTATTTGAACACTTTGTGAATACGGAAACCAATGAGGATGGTGAAACGGTTATTCAGGCATTTTTGCGTCATTATGCACAACAACCACAATGCCAACCGTTTGCATTGCAATACCTAACGGCTCTTTCTAAAGCAGAGTTGGCTTTATGGGAAGTGGTCAGCTTCAAGGCTGGAAAATCAGCAGCAGTGCGCCGTTTTGGGACGCAAGAGGCTGTGATTCATGTACCAATGGACGTGGAAAGCTTGCCCCGCAATATGTGCATTGCGGCGCGGATGCTGACTTTATCTGAGGGTTTACAAACGTTTGGTTTTGGCCTGTTGCCTGTGGAACGTACCGATGCGGAAGATTTAACAGCGTATTTGGCTCAGGTTCGTGCTGAGATGCAGGAAACGGCGGCTAACGAAGTACCGCACGAAATGGCGGATGTAGAAGCTGCTATTGGTGAAGAAATGGTTGATTTATTGTTCCACGAAACATTAGCGGCATGGATTGGTCAAGGTTTTGAGGAGTAGTTCGTCGGAGATTCATCTTCCATACAGAGTACTTATGCTAGTCTTTGCATATTTATTTTTTATGCTTTTGAGATGTGAAGATGATCAAGACGTATACCCTTCATGCGATTGAACATGAACAAGAGTCGCCTGAACAAGGTTTTATTGCTTGGCATTTAACGGATGAGAATAACCGTAAACGGCGTGTTACGGGCATTACCCAGTTAAGTCGACAAGGATTCATTAAAACCATTCGCCCTCATAACGATCGTGAAATTCCGTTGGTGGAATTGTTGTCCTACTATGTGGAGGGTGAAAGCTTTCGGGTAGATTTTTCCATTTTCAATGAGTCGTTTGGCTATGTACCGCGTGAGGCATTTCCAGACATGCCAGATACCCTTGGCAACGGTAATGCTTTTCAGGAAGGTTTACGCAAACTATTCCACCTGCCGTTCGCGCATTAAGCTATAGAAAGGGCTTGAAAATCAAGCCCTTAATTAAAGTTATCAATGGCGGAAGTGGCGCATCCCTGTAAACACCATTGCCATACCATGCTCATTCGCTGCGTCAATCACTTCTTGATCACGCATTGAACCACCCGGTTGAATTACTGCTTTCACGCCCGCCGCCGCTGCATTGTCGATGCCATCACGGAATGGGAAAAACGCATCCGATGCCATGACCGAGCCAACCACTTCCAAACCTGCGTGTTCGGCTTTGATCGCGGCAATGCGTGCGGAATTAACGCGGCTCATTTGCCCCGCACCTACGCCTATGGTCATTTCGTTTTGTGCGTAAATAATGGCGTTGGATTTCACGAATTTCGCCACTTTCCACGCAAATTGCAGGTCACGCAATTCACTGTCAGTCGGTTGGCGTTGTGTCACCACCGTGAGGGTTTCTAACAATGGCAGGTCAGCAGTTTGCAGCAATAAACCGCCATTGACACGTTTGTAATCCAAACGGTTTGCGTCGTCTTTGTTCCACATTGCTACGGTCAATAAACGCACATTCTTTTTCGCCGCTACGATTGCTACCGCTTCTGGTGCAACGCCAGGGGCAATAATCACCTCGACGAATTGACGATCCACAATCGCTTGTGCTGTCGCGCCGTCTAACGGTTGGTTGAAGGCGATAATGCCGCCGAATGCCGATTCGGTGTCAGTGCTATAAGCACGGTTGTAGGCTTCGAGCAAATTCGCACCTACGGCTACACCGCATGGGTTGGCGTGTTTGACGATAACACAAGCTGGAGCGTCGAACTGTTTCACACATTCTAAGGCTGCGTCAGTGTCGGCGATATTGTTGTATGACAGTTCTTTACCTTGGATTTGTACCGCACTGGCAATACTGCCCACGGGGGCATTGTATTCAGTGTAAAACGCTGCTGCTTGATGGGCATTTTCGCCGTAACGCAAGTCTTGTTTCTTTTCGACTTGCAGGCTGAAAGTGCGTGGGAAGGCAGCAGGCTGTTCAAACGTTGCGTCGTCCACCCGTGCGCCGAAGTAGTTGGCAATCATGCCGTCGTAACGGGCGGTGTGTTCAAACGCTTTGACCGCTAAGCTCAAACGGGTGGCAGGTTTGATGCAGTTGCCATTAACTTCCATTTCTGCCTGAACGCGCTCGTAATCACTTGGTTCAGTGATAATGGTAACGTGTGCGTGATTTTTAGCACTGGCGCGAACCATTGCCGGACCACCAATGTCGATGTTTTCTACCGCATCGTCATAGCTGCAATCAGGTTTGGAAACAGTGGCTTCAAACGGGTACAAATTCACCACGATCAGATCAATGCGTCCAATGCCGTGTTCCGCCATCACCGCATCGTCTTGACCGCGACGACCTAAAATACCGCCGTGGATTTTCGGGTGTAGAGTTTTTACACGCCCGTCCATCATTTCGGGAAAGCCTGTGTGTTCGGAAACTTCCGTCACAGGTACGCCATTATCAGCCAATAATTTAGCCGTACCGCCTGTGGAAAGAATGTGTACGCCTTGGCTAGTGAGGAATTGGGCAAACTCCAAGACACCCGTTTTGTCAGAGACGCTAATCAGGGCGCGGGTTACGGGTAGGTTGGAAGCAGTCGTCATCGTGTATCTGTCCTGATGGGAAAAGCCAACTATTGTAGCGTGTTAAGCGCGAGAAGGAAGAGCAGAATTTGCCAAGATGTATCGCATTCGAGCTATGGTAAACTAAGCTATTTGATTCAACAGTGAGGAGAACGTCATGGAACAACCGATTCCTTGGTCATTAGTATTACAACATCCAATGATTATTCTGGGTAGTGTATTGTTTGTGATTGCAGTGTTGCTGGCTTCAACAGGTAAGTTTAGCAAGCGTGACCCCGCACTGATCTACACGTTCATTGCATCCATTGTTATTGTCATTATGGGTTTTGTTTCCAGCTTTACCAATCTGCGCATGGCGCGGGCTACTCAACCCGCTGTGTTTGAGCAGCCTGCTAATTCAGCACCATCACCCGTGCAAATTGCTCCAAAATAAGCAGTAATTATGATAGAAAAGCCCCCCGACTAATGGTTTGGGGGCTTGTCTGTTCATCAATTACGCCAAACGGGTCTGAATAAAGCTCAGCACATCAGCCATTGGTACTTTCAGCGCATCGCCGCCGCTACGCGCTTTGTATTCCAACTCGCCAGCTTGTAAGCCGCGCTCGGAAATCACGATACGGTGTGGAATGCCGAGCAATTCGTGGTCGGCGAACATAGCACCGGGGCGTAGGGCACGGTCGTCCAACAGCACATCCACGCCAGCGGCTTGCAGTTGTGCGTAAAGTTCTTCCGCTTTGGCGGCAACTTCCGGCGATTTCTGCATGTTCAATGGCGCAATTACCACACTGAATGGCGCGAGTGCCGCTGGCCAGCAAATGCCGGAAGCGTCGTTATTTTGCTCAATCGCCGCCGCCACCACACGGGAAACACCGATACCGTAACAACCCATTGTCATGACTTGGGCGCGTCCGCTTTCGTCCAATACGGTGGCATTCAAGGCAGCGGAATATTTTTTACCCAATTGGAAAATGTGCCCGACTTCAATCCCACGCACGATGGCTAATGTACCGCAACCGTCGGGGCTAGGGTCGCCTGCGATAACGTTACGCAAATCTGCCACTTGGGGTAGGGCAACATCGCGTTCCCAGTTGATGCCGACATAATGCTTGCCGTCGCTGTTTGCACCCGCGCTAAAGTCGCTCATGTTGGCAACGGTACGATCCGCAATCACCGGAATATTCAACCCGACCGGACCTAATGAACCAGGGCCTGCACCAATGAGAGCACGGATTTCGTCTTCACGCGCAAAGCGTAATGGTTCGGCAACTTCGGGCAATTTTTCCGCTTTGATTTCGTTCAAGGTGTGATCGCCACGCACTAATAACGCCACGAAATCGGCTTCAATCGCATCCGATGCCGCCACAATCAGCGTTTTCACGGTTTTTTCGACGGGTAAACCGAATTGCGCCACCAATTCTTCAATGGTTTTGGCATTGGGCGTGTCGATTTCGCGCAGGGCTTCGGTTGGCGCGGCGCGTGTTGCGATTAAGGCGACGGCTTCGGCTAATTCCACGTTTGCGGCGTATTGGCTGCCGTCAGAAAAGGCAATCGCGTCTTCACCCGAATCGGCTAAAACGTGAAATTCGTGCGAGGCATTGCCGCCAATCGACCCCGTATCCGCTTGCACGGGGCGGAATTTCAAGCCCAAACGCTCGAAAATGCGCGAATACGCACCGTACATGGTGTCGTAAGTGGCTTGTAAGGATTCTTGGGTGAGGTGGAAGGAATACGCATCCTTCATTAAAAATTCCCGCGCACGCATCACGCCGAAACGTGGGCGTACTTCGTCGCGGAATTTGGTTTGGATTTGGTAAAAGTTAATCGGCAGTTGTTTGTAGCTGTTTAACTCTTTACGCGCGTAATCGGTGATGATTTCTTCGTGGGTAGGGCCGTAACAGAAATCGCGCTGGTGGCGGTCTTTAATGCGTAATAATTCCGCGCCGTATTTTTCCCAGCGTCCAGTTTCTTGCCATAATTCAGCGGGTTGCACAGAAGGCATTAAAACTTCAATC
>CAZTUZ010000179.1:0-5767 GCA_964617055.1 uncultured Thiothrix sp. | reverse complement strand
GACAGATTTGTTCATAAAATCACCGCAGGATTCACGCAAAAGGCGCATCATAGTGAGTGGTGACGGCTCTATCAATAAAAGCCTAATGCATTGGCAACATTAAGTTGTTGTGTGCGCTGGTTAGTTTGTCACGCTAACCAGCATTTGGGTATGTTAAGTGCGAGTTGCTAATTGGCGGACTTGGGCAGCGGTCAGTAAAAATACGCCATCGCCACCACGTTCAAATTCTAACCAATGAAAGGCTACGTCTGGGTAGGCAGCTTGGAGCGCGTATTGGCTGTTACCAACTTCAACCACCAAAATGCCGTGATCGGTCAAATGTTCGGCAGCATGTTGCAGTATGCGATGAGCATGATCCAGCCCATCTTGACCTGATGCTAAGGCTAAATTGGCAGGTTCGTGCCAAAACTCAGGGGTTAGGCCAGCCATGTCGTTTGCATCCACATAGGGCGGATTGCTCACAATGATGTCATAACGTCGTCCGTCTAATCCGTCAAATAAATCCGTTTGGATGAGTTCCGCTTGTTGGGTAAGGTTGTGGCGCGTGATATTAACTTGCGCGACCGCTAGTGCGTCAGCAGAAATGTCGCTTAGATCGATTTGCGCGTGCGGGAATGCGTAGGCACAGGCGATGCCGATGCAACCACTACCCGTGCAGAGGTCTAAGATTGCATTGACATCGCGAGGGTCGATCCAAGGTGCGAATTGTTTTTCAATATACTCAGCGATGGGGGAGCGTGGTACTAGCACGCGCTCGTCAACGTAGAATGGTAAACCACAGAACCAACCTTCATGTGTTAAGTACGCTGCGGGTTTGCGTGTTTCAATACGAGCTTGAATGATTGACGCAACAGCTTGACGCTCGTCGTTAGTTAAACGGCTGTCAAAATAGACGCTAGGTGTGTCGACTGGCATGTGTGTGGTGTGTAATACGAGGTAAGCAGCTTCATCAATCGCAGAAGCCATACCGTGTCCGAAGGGGAGTTGTGCTTCAGCAAAACGGCTTGCACCCCAACGGATGTAGTCTTTAATGGTGAGTAGTTCACTGTGATCGAAATTCATGGGGTTACACTGTAGGGTAAAATTGCCGTATCATCCCGCATTTACAACCAATCCAGCAACCCGCATGACTATTTCTGACGCGCTAAAATCGCTGCCTCTGTATGTCTTACCACACCATTGGATTTCACGGATGGTTTTCCGTCTAACTCGCGTGGAATGTCCGCGCCTTGTGCCACCGACGATTCGTCTTTTTAGCCGTGTGTTTAAGGTGGATTTGAGCGAAGCAGAACAAGCCGATCCAGCCGCATATCGCAGTTTCAATGCTTTTTTTACTCGTCCGCTCAAAGCGGGGCTGCGTCCGGTTGTAGAAGGTGAGAATGTTTTGACCAGTCCGGTAGACGGATGCATTAGCCAGTTGGGTAAAATCACCGATGGGCGTATTTTTCAAGCCAAAGGGCATGAATACACCGCACTGGAGTTGTTAGGCGGTGATGAACAGCGTGCAGCACCGTTTATGAATGGCGAATTTATGACGATTTATTTGTCGCCGCGTGATTACCACCGTATTCACATGCCATTGACGGGTACGCTGTCTGAACAGGTATATGTGCCAGGACGTTTGTTTAGTGTTGCGCCACACACGGTGCGTACTGTTCCGCGTCTGTTTGCGCGTAATGAACGAGTGGTGGCAATGTTTGATACAGCTTATGGCAAATTAGCAATGGTTTTAGTGGGGGCGATTAATGTCGCTGCCATTGAAACTGTGTGGGATGGTTTGGTCACGCCTCCGCAGGGGTGGGCAGTGAAACGCCAAGTCTTCCCGAATGTCACTTTGCATAAAGGTGACGAAATGGGGCGGTTTAACATGGGGTCAACCGTGATTCTGTTGTTAGAGAACCCCAATATGGCGTGGGCGACGGGCTTGAACGCAAATACCCCATTGCGTTTAGGGCAGATGTTAGCCAATTTATCATGATAGGAATGGACTGAATGAAAAGCTATCAACAGGAATTTTTGGATTTCGCTATCGCTCAAGGTGTATTGCGCTTTGGCGAATTTACCCTGAAATCGGGACGTGTCAGCCCGTACTTTTTTAATGCAGGTTTGTTCCAAACGGGTTCTGCATTAGCACAACTCGGTAAATTTTATGCACAAGCTATTGTTGATTCGGGCGTGAAATTTGACATGCTGTTTGGCCCTGCTTACAAAGGTATTCCATTAGCAGCGGCAACCGCGATTGCCTTATACGAGCAGCATGGTAAGGATTATCCTTATGCTTTCAATCGCAAGGAAGCCAAGAACCATGGTGAAGGTGGCACGATTGTCGGCGCAGCCCTGACAGGTCGCGTATTGGTTATCGATGATGTGATCACCGCTGGAACAGCCATTCGGGAATCAGCGGATATTGTGGCGGCACAGGGGGCGCAATTAGCGGGTGTGGCGATTGCTCTCGACCGCCAAGAACGTGGTAAAGGTACACAGTCAGCGGTGCAGGAAGTCGAAGCATTGTATGGTATTTCAGTGATTAATATTGTGGGGCTACAAGAAGTGATTAGCCATGTTAGCCAGAATCTGCATGATACGGATTTATTGGCGGCGGTGCGGGCTTATCGTAGCGAGTACGGTATTTAATGCGCGTTATGATGCAACAATAAGCAGGGGGAGATATGGCCTATACATTCGGTATTTTGTTATTCGGCATGTTACTCGGACTGATTCTAGAATGGATCATGGTGCGTTTTTTTATGCCAGATACGACACTAGAACGTGAATCGTTGGAAACGTCCCTAAAAGCGCGTAAAGCAGACAATGTAGCCTTGCAAGAACAGGTGCAACAGTTACACGTTGCCTTGTCCCAGCAGCAACAGTTTGCACAGGCGCAAACCACGGCATTACAAAGCGCGTTGGTGGCAGCCCAACAAGCTGCACAACAGCAGCGTGACCTAGCGCAAGCCGATGCAGAAAAAACACAACAGGCATTGCAGGAGGCGCAGCAACAACTAGCGCGGCTGCAAGCGGAATACCAAGCACAGGCTATGGTGTTATCTGCAATGACAGAAGACACGCCAGCAGAAGCGGTGCATGTTGCTGTTGGTGGTAAACGTGTTAAACCTGTGCAATTGGAGTTAGCTGCGGCAACACTACCTGTTATTGAAGACCTGACGCGTTTAAATGGTATCGGTCCTAAATTAGCGGAAGCGATGCAGACAGCGGGCATTCATAATTACGCGCAATTAAGCACGATGACAGTGGATGATATTGCAACACGACTAAACGGTGTGCGCTACAATAAAAACCTGTTGGAATCGTGGCCTAAACAAGCCGCTTTTGCTGCGCAACAGGATTGGAGTGGTTTAAAGCAGTTTCAAGCATCATTAAAATGATGGGTAAAACCCATTTTGGTAAAAAACAATGCCCGCTATTGCGGGCATTACTTTATACGCTAAAACGATAACGCGATGTTATTACTGATTAGGATTACAGTAAATTATGGCGTTTCAGTTTAGTGCGTAAGGTAGCACGGTTAATACCTAAACATTGAGCAGCCTTAGACTGGTTTCCGTGCGTATAACGCATCATGATTTCCAGCATAGGACGCTCAACTTCGTCCAATACGAGGCGATAAATATTTGTAGCCTCATGATCACCTAAAGTATCCAGATAATCTTGCAGTGTACGGAAAACCGTTTCTGACAGAGATGAATCCAGACCAGCGCGAGAAGATGTATTTGTCATGTTTATGCAACCTTTTTAATATTTGTTAGCGCGATTTTACACAGTGTTTCATTAACCGCAGCCAACTGTTTATCAGGACACGTGATTGCAAAAATTCCCTTTTTATAACTCGGTTCGGAGGTGATTCGATCCAGATACCACCCGATATGCTTCCGTGCAATACGAATACCCGTATCTGTTCCATAAAAGTCGTGAATAGCCTGTATATGGCTTTGTACAACCTTTAACCTCTCATAGACATCCGGCTGTGTAAAAAGTTTCCCATTTTGCAGAAACTCGTTTACCTGCTGAAATATCCACGGTTGTCCCCAAGCTGCACGACCTATCATCAGGCCATCGGCATGTGTGTAATTCAACACAAAAGCTGCATCCGCAGGGGTTTTGATATCGCCATTCGCAATCACGGGAATAGTGATATTCGCTTTTACCTGGCGGATGGTTTCGTACTCCGCGTGACCGTGATAAGCATCTGCACGCGTTCGACCATGTAAAGCGATTGCTTGGATTCCTGCCGACTCGGCAAGTTGGGCAACCTTAATGGCATTGCGCGTGGACACCGACCAGCCTGTCCTAAATTTCAAGGTGACAGGTACGTCAACGGAAGAAACCACAGCCTCCAAAATATCCCTAACAAGCACTTCATCCCTCAACAACGCCGAACCAGCGGCTTTATTACAAACTTTCTTCGCAGGGCAACCCATATTGATGTCAATAATCTGAGCACCCATTTGTACACATGCGCGTGCAGCGTTGATCATTTGTTCGGGGTCGCTACCGGCAATTTGTACACTGCGCGGCGCGAGTTCCCATTGTTGTGGAAGTCGCGTTTGGGACTTTTTGCTTTTCCACAAGTTAATATCGGCAGTCACCATCTCCGATGTTGTAAGTGCCGCACCAAATTGGCGACACAGACGACGAAATGGGAGATCAGTGACTCCCGCCATAGGAGCAAGTAATAACTTGCCCACTAATTGATAAGAACTAATGGAGAGCATTTGAATTAACGCATATCCTGTGTAAAAGAATACCATAGCCTGATAAATATCCATCTGCTACCAGACGAGCGGCATTTTGGTAGCAGACAAACGGCTTATTTACTTATGTCGCTATATTTACAATGAATAAAACTGTTTAGTTTTTTTACAAAATAAAGGGGAAAATTAACTTAAAATGAATATAGCTTTCTGACATTTCGTTTAGTCAATAGCCAGACTAAATAGCAGGCAAATAAAATGAAAACAGGGTAGGTGAGTTGTGGAAGTCCGAATCCAAACAATGTCCAAGTTGTTTCGGTGCATTCGGCATTGCTGCGAAATAGGATTTCGGTGAGTGCACCTTGTGGTAAATAGGCGATGAGTTTATCCAAGGCTACTTCTAAACCTGGGCCACAAGATGCTGCTGCTTCTTTGGGCAAACTTAATAACCATACTTGGCGGCTGGCTATGCCAACACTGGCAATACCACCAAAAACTAGAAGTACACCATAGAGACGGTCCACGATACTGACCGAATTGTGCAAAAATGCTAACAGCCCAATCACGCCAATAAAAATAATCGCCATGCGTTGGAAGATACACAATGGACACGGTTCTAACCCAACAACCAGTTGGAAGAACAGGGCAGCACCCATGAGGGCACTGCAAAAAAGCGCGATAAACAGATAATGGGGGCGTTTTTTCATGTTATAAATTCTCCAATAAATACATCTTATATTATAAGCTACGATGGACTGTTTTTCGCATTCTTGCTGCCTGTTTTAATGAAATTAATCACGGGTTGGAATTTGTCAACCTGCGATTCGAGGATCAGAATATCACCTGCTCGCAACCGCATCTCGGGTGATGGATGTTCTCCGCGAATCTCGCCACGGCGTAATGCACGGATTGCGACCGTTAAGCGAAACAAATCCAATTCAGCAATGGTTTTGCCAGTTGCGTAATCGTCATGTTGGACAGTCACTGTATGCAAAAAGGATTCACCACGACTGTGAAGGGGGGTTATCTTTTTCGCCGTGATAGTAGCTGCGCAA
>CAZTUZ010000178.1:0-5791 GCA_964617055.1 uncultured Thiothrix sp. | reverse complement strand
AACCCGCACCCCGCGCACCCTCGCAGGGCCGCTGTATGTGGCTAAGATGCTAAAATATTGTTAAAACGAATTAGCAATTCCAACTGTTGCTTTTTGCGGCTTTCACTTTTTTGTTTGGCTTTGTGAACAAGGTAAGCGATTTGTTCCCACGCGCCATCGCTATCAGGCATATCATCGGGTTTTTGCCCATTAATTAGCCAAGACTGCAATTGGCGTAGCTTAAATAGTGTCCAGCCAATATACCCACTTAAGACAAGTAAAAAGGCGGGTTGCCAATAGCCACTGAGGATCGCCAACAAAAAACCCGTCGCGAGTACCCATAAGATACGACGTATTTCGATATTCCAATAATCGGTCAAGGGGTTTCTCCCGTGCTAAACATATAGCCAGCACCACGGATGGTTTGAATCACATTATCAGCTTGATATTGTTTGAGTGTTTTACGCAACCGCAAAACGTGTACGTCCACTGTGCGTTCTTCGATGTAAGTGGTCTGTCCCCACACAAAATCCAACAGTTGTGCACGCGAGTAGACTTTGCCTTGATGTTGCATAAAAAACTCTAACAAACGGTATTCCGTCGTGCCTAAGTGTACAGGGCTATTATCGATTCGTAATTGATGTGCGTCTTGGTTTAACTGTAAACGTCCGGCAACTAATACACGTTGGTCACCAAAGCCTTCCGTGCGGCGTAACAACGCTTTGATACGAGCACTTAAGTTTTTCAGCGAAACGGGTTTAGCTAAATAATCATCAGCACCAGCATCCAGGCCGTAAATCATGTCTTCTTCTTCGGTTTTCGCGGTCAACATGATGATCGGTACATCGCGTGTGAGTTCGTCACGACGGAAACGCTTAATCAGCTCAGGGCCAGAAAGATCAGGGAGCATCCAGTCAATCAGCATTAAATCCGGCACGGCTGTCGCGACTTGTGCGCGCGCTTGTTTTGCGTCGACGGCTTCCAAGACGGTATAGCCCTCACGCTCTAATGAGAAACGGATCATATTCCGAATACCCGCTTCATCTTCGACACATAAAATTTGTTTCTTCATCCCTTGTTTCACATAATTGACACAGCGGCATAGTAGCACGCTGAATATGATAGATTTGTTACATTCAGATACAACCCCTATGCCGACTGCCTAGTGGAATCATGGCTTATGAGGGGGTGGATTGACGCATTGCATAGAACTCGCTAACAAAGGTTTCAAAGCGATTTTCCGCAATAGCTGCTCGAATATCGCGCATCAATTCTTGGTAGTAGTACAGGTTGTGAATGGTGTTCAAACGTGCACCCAAAATTTCCCCACATTTGTCCAAGTGGCGTAAATACGCCCGCGAATAATGTTGGCAAGTGTAACAACCGCACTGTTCATCAATCGGACGTGTGTCTTGTTGGTATTGGCTATTGCGGATTTTCAGCGTGCCATAACGGGTAAATAAAAAGCCATTACGCGCATTACGGGTGGGAATAACACAATCAAACATATCCACACCACGCTTGACTGCTTCCACAATGTCTTCCGGCTTACCGACACCCATTAAGTAACGTGGACGGTTGCTGGGTAATTCGGGTAGTGTGGCTTCCAATACACGATCACGGTCATCTTTGGGTTCGCCGACGGATAAACCACCAATCGCGTAACCGTCAAAACCAATATCAAGCAAACCATGCGCAGAAATTTTGCGTAGTTCTTCGTACATCCCACCTTGCACAATGCCAAACAGTGCGGAAGGATTGCCTTCGTGCGCATCTTTACTGCGTTTTGCCCAACGTAACGATAATTCCATTGAGGTACGCGCTTGGTCGTAAGTTGCGGGGTAGGGGGTGCATTCGTCGAAAATCATTACAATGTCTGAACCCAACTCACGCTGTATTTGCATGGAGGATTCAGGAGTCATCAGGACTTTACGTCCATCCACAGGGGATTGGAAACGCACGCCTTCTTCCGAAATCTTGCGCATATCCGCCAGCGAGAACACTTGGAAGCCGCCCGAGTCGGTGAGAATCGGTTTGTCCCAGTGCATAAATTCATGCAAGTCGCCGTGCAAACGCACAATGTCCGTACCAGGGCGTAGCATCAGGTGAAAGGTATTGCCGAGGATAATTTCCGCACCAATACCTTTTAATTCTTCGGGAGTCATGGCCTTGACCGTGCCATACGTTCCAACGGGCATGAACGCGGGGGTTTCAACCGTACCACGCGGAAAAGCCAGCCGACCACGGCGGGCACGACCATCGGTATTGAGCAGTTCAAACTGCATGTGAGACATGGTATTTCCTAAAACTCTTGGGTTAGCAGGGGATGATTATTTTTGAGGGATAACAGTCTAACATTGACAAGGCGAGTGGGAGAATCCCTTGTGTTGCTGGATAATTTTTCATGTTATGACCACAAATAAGTGTTGAATTTGCGGAATCTGGCAAACAATATGCTTTATAATACCCCCCGCGCGCTCTGAGAGAAACACCATAAATGGAGAGAGTCTGATGTATCAACATATTAAAGTTCCTGCGCAAGGGCAAAAAATTACTACTAATCCTGATTTTTCCCTGAACGTACCGAACAACCCAATTATTCCTTACATCGAGGGGGATGGTATCGGCTCGGACATTAGTCCAGTTATGATCAAAGTGATTGACGCTGCGGTTGCTAAAACTTACGGCGGTGAGCGTAAAATTGAGTGGATGGAAATCTTTGCAGGGGAAAAAGCAACACAAGTCTATGGTGAAGACGTTTGGTTGCCAGATGAAACTGTCGACGCGGTTAAAGAATACGTCGTTTCCATCAAAGGCCCTTTGACCACGCCTGTTGGCGGTGGTATTCGTTCTTTGAACGTCAAACTGCGTCAAGACCTTGACCTGTACCTGTGCTTACGCCCTGTGCGTTACTACACTGGCGTTCCTAGCCCATTGAAAGAGCCAGAAAAAACCAACATGGTTATTTTCCGCGAAAACTCAGAAGATATCTATGCAGGTATCGAATGGGCTGCGGGTACACCAGAAGTCAAAAAAGTTATCGACTTCTTGTTAAATGAAATGGGTGTTACCAAAATCCGTTTCCCAGAAAGCTCCGGCATTGGCATTAAGCCTGTTTCTGCTGATGGCACAAAACGTTTGGTACGCAAAGCGATTCAGTACGCCATCGATAATGATTGCCCATCTGTGACCATCGTTCATAAAGGCAACATCATGAAGTTTACCGAAGGTGGCTTCAAAAACTGGGGCTATGAACTGGCGAAAGAAGAGTTCGGCGCGGTTGAAATCGACGGCGGCCCTTGGTGCAAAATGACCAACCCGAACACGGGTAAAGAAATTTTGGTTAATGACGTAATCGCGGATAACTTCCTGCAACAAATCCTGTTGCGTCCAGAAGATTATTCTGTCGTTGCGACGTTGAACCTCAACGGTGACTTCGTTTCTGACGCATTAGCGGCACAAGTTGGTGGTATCGGTATTGCCCCTGGTGCAAACCTGTCGGATACCGTTGCAATGTTTGAAGCAACCCACGGTACTGCCCCTAAATTTGCGGGCATGGATATGGTAAACCCTAGCTCTATCATTTTGTCTGCTGAAATGATGTTGCGCCATATGGGGTGGATCGAAGCTGCTGATTTAGTTAATAAAGCCGTTGCTGGTGCGATTGCATCTAAGCGCGTTACGTTTGACTTTGCACGCATGATTGACGGTGCAGAAGAAATTCTGTGCTCTGAGTTTGGCGATAACATCATCGCCCACATGTAATGTAAAGCCATCTGGCTGTATGATAAGAGGGCGGGCATCAGAGAGGAGGTGTCCGCTCCTTTACAGAGGGGGATCGGTGTTTACCCCAATAGGCAATGAGAACCCCCCTTGCAGTTCCATCTGTGGCTTGCTTGCTTACAGATTAACGTAATCCTTAGCTGTAATAATCAAGGATAACTATGACTTCGCAATCATCAAAAATCATCTATACCCTAACAGATGAAGCTCCGCTACTGGCAACTTACTCGTTTTTACCGATTATTCAAACCTTTGCGCAACAAGCGGGTATTGACGTTGTAACAAGCGACATTTCAGTCGCGGCGCGTATTTTAGCGGAATTTCCCGACTTTCTGACGGAGGAGCAACGTGTACCAAACAACTTGGCGGAATTGGGGCGTTTAACCCAAGACCCCAGCACGAACATTATTAAACTGCCAAACATTAGCGCGTCACTGCCGCAATTAACCGCCGCGATTAAAGAATTGCGCTCGAAAGGTTTTAACGTTCCTGAATACCCAGAGAACCCACAAACCGACGCAGAAAAAGCGATTGTGAAACGCTATTCCAAAGTACAAGGCAGTGCGGTGAATCCTGTCTTGCGCGAAGGTAATTCCGACCGTCGTGCGCCTGCTGCGGTGAAGCGTTATGCGCGTAACAACCCGCACAAAATGGGCAAATGGAGTCATGCTTCCCGCACGCACGTTTCCCACATGACACACGGTGATTTCTATCACGGCGAAAAATCCATGACTATGCCGCGTGAGTGCGACGTAAAAATGGATTTGGTCACTAAAGACGGGCGCGTGATTGTCTTGAAAGAGAAAACGCACCTGCTCGAAGGCGAAATCATCGACAGCATGTTCATGAGCAAACAGGCCTTGTGTGATTTCTACGAAGCCGAATTGCAAGACGCAAAAGACGCAGACATTCTGTTTTCGCTGCACGTCAAAGCGACCATGATGAAGGTTTCCCACCCCATCGTATTCGGTCATGCGGTGAAAGTGTTCTACAAAGACTTGTTTGCCAAATACGGCGATTTATTCAAAGAAATCGGCGTTAAACCCAACAATGGCATGAGCAGCGTTTACGACAAAATCAAAACGTTGCCACAAGCCCAGCAAGATGAAATCTTGGCGTGCATTAAAGCCTGCGAAGCCGAACGTCCACGTTTAGCAATGGTCGATTCCGACAAAGGCATTACCAATTTACACGCGCCGAATGACGTTATCGTTGACGCTTCCATGCCAGCGATGATCCGTGACGGCGGCAAAATGTGGGGTGCAGACGGCAAATTACACGACACCAAAGCAGTACAGCCGGAAAGTACCTTTGCGCGTATTTACCAAGAAGTCATCAACTTCTGTAAAACCAACGGTGCGTTTGACCCGCGTGTCATGGGGACTGTGCCGAACGTTGGTTTGATGGCACAACAAGCGGAAGAATACGGCTCTCACGACAAAACCTTTGAAATTCCAGAGGCGGGTGAAGCGCGTATCGTTGACGACCAAGGCAATGTCTTGCTGGTACAAAACGTTGAGGAAGGCGACATCTGGCGTATGTGCCAAACCAAGGATGCGCCTGTGCGTGACTGGGTGAAATTGGCGGTGACACGAGCACGTTTATCCAAAACGCCAGCGGTTTTCTGGTTAGACCCTTACCGTCCGCACGAAAACGAGTTGATCAAAAAGGTTAATCGTTATTTGGAAGCGTATGACTTAAATGGCGTGGAAATCCACATCATGTCGCAATTACGCGCCATGCGTTACACCTTGGAACGCGCTTTCCGTGGTTTTGACACCATTTCCGTTACGGGTAATATCTTACGCGACTACTTGACCGACTTATTCCCGATTCTGGAACTCGGCACGAGCGCGAAAATGTTATCCATTGTGCCATTAATGGCGGGTGGCGGTCTGTTTGAAACGGGGGCGGGTGGTTCTGCACCGAAACACGTTCAGCAGTTGGTGAAAGAAAACTACCTACGTTGGGATTCGTTGGGTGAGTTTTTAGCTCTGACGGTTTCCATCGAAGATGTCGCGCAAAAAAC
>CAZTUZ010000177.1:1803-5803 GCA_964617055.1 uncultured Thiothrix sp. | reverse complement strand
GGCGGTATTCAAACGCTAACTGGGTGTTGCAGCAAGCTGGTGAACCAGGGTCTTAATCCCTTTTAAGTCAGGGCGGTATTCAAACCTTTAGATTGGAGACATCCATGCAAAATCGTAGTCTTAATCCCTTTTAAGTCAGGGCGGTATTCAAACCAACCAACCAAGTTGACTTTGCCAATGCAGTGGGTCTTAATCCCTTTTAAGTCAGGGCGGTATTCAAACAAGGCGCGTCGTGTGTACTAACAGGCTTTGCAGGGTCTTAATCCCTTTTAAGTCAGGGCGGTATTCAAACACGGGAAGACGTTCAATACTATGCGAGTGGCAGGGGTCTTAATCCCTTTTAAGTCAGGGCGGTATTCAAACGTATATCGTTTGGGTGGTCGGATGAAACGCAAGGTCTTAATCCCTTTTAAGTCAGGGCGGTATTCAAACCCCGCCGTTCGTCGGAAACGGTTTCGTTTCAGTAACTTAAGCTGCCTAATTTTTCATATCAAATTGGGTTTCAAAAGTTAGCATTTTGACGAGCGGAATTTGTGTGTAAACAGACGGTTTTTACAGCAAACAGAGCATTGTGCATTTTGAAAAAACCACAAACATCAAGTGCTTGTATGGTTTTTGATTATATAGCATCTGAATCGCTTTCGCTAGGTATTTCGGCTTCTTCTGCTGGCATCGTTGGTTGCACGATTAAGCCGTCAATGCCTTCGTAAATCGCGGCGACGCTTAATTCCGCTGCCGTTGGGCAGGGCAAGGGAATGGTTTGTTCGAGCTGGTCGTACAAGGCGACATCCCACGCGCCGTTGGCATCGCGGTAATAAACCGTGACCTGTACCCGCTCTTGCGCCACGATCAAATACGCCTGCAAGGAAGCCAAGCGTTGATAAGCCACGGTTTTTTGGTGGCGGTCTTTCCATTCGGTGGAAGGCGAGGTGACTTCCACAATCAAACACGGGTTTTCCAGATAGTAATCGTTGGATTCTTCACCTTCACAACCGATGATAACATCAGGATAAAAGTAGGACTTAGCACGTTCGGCACGCACTTTCACATCGGCTAAATGAATTTCACACGGCATTTCGCGTGCGGCTAAACGCAGGTGAAAGGCAATGTTGAAAGCAATACGACTGTGCCGCCGACTTGTCCCAGCCATTGCATAGACCTTGCCATCCACGTATTCGTGGCGCACTTTGGCGTATTGTTCGCCTTCAAGGTATTCCGCTTCGCTGATAAAGTCATAACTATCGGTGATTTTTTTCGCTAACATAAGCATTTCCCGCGTGGTGTCATACGGGAAGTATACTGCAAAAAACGCGGCAAAACATTTAACGCCGCGCTTTGCTGGGTTCGGGGAGCGGTTCGCCGAGAAAGATCACTTTACGGCTGCTGCGGATCACGCGGGTTTTGTTGGGGTGCAATTCCAAACCCATTTGCGAGAGTTTTTTCCCTGCGAATGCCAAGGCTTTTTCCGCTTTACTTTGCTCGTCGGCGAACAGCAGAAAGTCATCCGCAAAGCGCACAAACGGAATGTGTGCGTCACTCATGGCTTGGTCGAATTCGTTCATGTAGAGGTTACAAAACAGCGGTGACAAAATCGCGCCTTGGGAAATGCCCCGCGATGTGCCAAACAAACTGCTGGATTGCACACCTTGTTTCAGCCATTTATCAATAATGCCCATTGCGTCGCTGTCCTTGACAAAGCCCTTCAATCTTTTTTGCAACGGTGTCAGTGGGATATTGTCAAAGAACTTGGTAATGTCCGCATCCACCAACCAATCCTGCCCAATCCGCACCCGCTCGCGGGTTTTTGCCAATGCCATTTGCACATTGCGCCCACGCCGATAAGCGTAACTGTCGTGGTGGAAAATCGCTTCGGCATTCGGCTCAAGCACGATTAATAAGGCGCGTTGCACCAGTTTGTCTTTCAGGTATTGCGCGGAAATCACGCGCTGCTTGCCGTCCGGTTTGGGCATGGTGAATTGGCGCAATGGCTCTGGCTGATAACGGCCCGCTAGCACTTCTTCCCGACATTGTAAAAAATAGCGCATTAGGTTGCGCTGCAGTTGGTCGCGGTCGACGGTGACAGACCACGGCGTATGCTCGGTTTTCAAGAGATTCCACGCTTTGTCCAAAACATCCGGTTGCATGGCGGTGGCTAAAATACTCATTTGTTATTCCTTGTGGTTATCGAGTTGTTTTAATACGTCACGCAAGCGCATGACCTGCCCGTTAATGATTTCGCTCAAACTCGCGTACCCCCATGCTGCGCTGGCATCGGTGGGGGCAAAGGGGCGCGGACAATCCTCTCGCAAGCGTGCCCATGCCGCATAAAACAATGGTCGCGTGGTTTTGCTGAGGCGGCAGCCTTCGGTATCACGGTAGTAGAATTGCGCTTTGTCCAACGGGTTACGCTGTAACCATTGCAAGACGAGGCTATCCACGGTGGCGCGGAAGATTTCCAACACATCCAACGGCAGCGATTCGCGCCCTGCGTAATCTTGGTGCAGAAAACCCAATGCCGGATCAAACCCTGCGATCAACAAGGCTTGGCGCACTTCGCCTAACATTAAGGTGTAACCCAATGACAATAAAGCGTTCACGGGGTCACGCGGCGGTTGACGGTTACGCCCGTTAAACCCCCACGCGCTTAAGGCTGTGCCCAGTAAAGCAAACCAAGCGGCGGCGACTTGCCCTTCCAAACCCGTCAGGCTATTGATGCTGTTAGCTGTCGGTAATTTATCCAAGGTTTGCGCAACTTGCCGCTGGAAGCGTTCGATACTCGCGGCTTCGGGTGCGTACAAGGCTTGCAACTGCTGAACGGGCAAAGCGTAACTGAGTAACTTTTGTTGCACGAAATACCGCGCTACCGCCAATTGTTTACCCGCATCATCGGCGCAACGGTGTTGAGCGCGGCGATTCGGCAATTGCGTGGCAAAGTTGGAACTGAGGAACGCGCTTTGTTGCTTGCCACGCATATCCAGCAGCGTCGCCGGAATCCCCGCTTCGGCTAAGGCTCGCCATACTGCACTTTCCACCAGCGGATTGCCGTACACGACGACCTGTTCCAGCATTTGCAACGGCACGGTTTTGGCGGGTTCGTCGGGGCGTTCAATGCGTAATGCCCCAGTGACGTGGCGTACCGTGGTTTCTTTGCGGTCTATGACTAATAACATGGCGAATCCTCAACCGAATAACGTTTTGACGACTTGATCCAACCACGATTCGTTGGTCGGGGCAGTGGTTTTGCCTGCGTACAAACCTTGCACGGCTTTATTTTGTTGCCCTGCCGCCCAAATACTGTGTGGCGAATTAATCGGGTACAAACGCACATCGTCTTCGCGCAGTGACGTGCGTTCGCGCACCCCTTGCAGGGTTTCATTCAAGTCGGACGCGCTGCAATGCAGTAGGAATACCGACTTTTGTACCGGAACAGCACGTTTTTTCAGGTAGTAATGCACTTTGCGTAAACGTTTTTCATCACGCACGTCATACGCCAGTAGATGCCATTGCTTCACGGTTTAACCCTCGTACCATAACGGTGCTTGAAAATCGTGCGTTTTACTCACCGCTGTGACCATCCGTGGCGTGCGGTATTTATCCATCCATGCCAGTAACAGGCTGTCTTCTTGCGTGTCGATCAAATGGGTGAGTTGCAGGAATAATTCTTCCGCTTCTTGTGAACCCAATTGGCATTCAAACAGCGAGTATTGCGAAGCCAAGCCCCACGTTTTTAAGCAGCGATGCACTTGGCGGCGACGGCTATCGCTCACAATGTCGTAAGCAATAATGGCTGCGTGACGTTTCATGATTACCCCATCACCCCCGCTGGATGTGGGGTATTTGATTGAGCAAGGAAGTCTGCTGCATCTTGCGCTGCTTTAGACATGGCTTGGGCAATCAGTTCGGAATGCTTGGGGTAACGACGGCGGAATTGTTGTTGTGCTTCCTCAAATTCAGCAATCTGGCGCATTTGCATCATGACCGCCTCATAAGGAATCATGGA
>CAZTUZ010000177.1:0-1793 GCA_964617055.1 uncultured Thiothrix sp. | reverse complement strand
CTGCCAGTAGGCAGTCAGCACCTTGGTTGAAGTTGCTAAACCTGCTGCGGAGTTCATCCAATTCGCGGCGGCTTGCATTGTCAGGGTACGGAAATCATTTGCCAATTCAGTTTCGTAACGCACTTGTTGATAGTGATTGTCGATACGAATGGCTTCCAATTGATTGAAGGTTTCCACCCGTTTGCCTGCCACACTTTTACCTTGCAGTAATTTTGACAAAACGGGTAGTAACTCCAACACGAACCATAAGGTTGCAATCATTAACCATTTGAGTAAAGCAGACGGATTTTCGCGTAAAAATGCCCATAACTCTGTTTGTGATTGCGCTGTAACGCCAACATCAATGATGGCTTTTGCCTGCGTCATTTGTACTGTGATGTTGGCATTTGTTTGAGCAACAGTAGCTTCCGCTTGGACTTTTTGGCTACGTTGCGCCGTTATCGCCTCCTCTTTTTCTGCTTGATAGCGATTCGTTTCCGTACTGACCTTGCGTTCCAAACCACGGCATTCCGCACCTTTGGCAAACGCCTGTTTTTTGGCGTAACTTTGGCTTTTACCTTCATGCAGCCAATGGTTGACTTGGCGATGGTAACTTACCCAGCAAGCCGTTGTTTGTGTTTTTAATTCACGGATAGCGGCAGGCAGTTGTTGTTTTTCTGCTTCTAAACGCTCAATTTCTATCTGGTGTTGAGTCACGACACCCTGTTTTTCCGTTAGCTTCCCATCTTCTTCATACTTTTTCTGTTTGTCTGTTGCCATTGCGTCGCGTTTATTCAGTAAATGCGTCGCAAGTTCTGTTTGTAGGAAGTAAGGGGCAACAGCAGTACTGGTAACACTAGAAACAATGAGCACCAGCAGCACACGAAATAACAAGAAAAATCCTGCACGAATGCCATTGGTTGTGCCTGTGTCCATGTTGTAAATCAGGTTGCGATCCACAATGAGAACAATTATTGCCCCTATGCAAGCAGTAGCTGCGCCAAACCATACATTGCCGCTATAGAAACTCCCTGCAATCCCCCAACTTGTAGCCGTAATCAGTATGGCAAGCAAAACCAGCCAACCTGTGTGTTGAACGGCAGCTTTCTCTTCGTCAGATCGTTCAGCGAGAGTAGCAGGCGAATGACCTGATAAGACCGTCAACCATTTTTCCAGTGATGTAAGAGCCATGAGGTGTTCCTCCTAATTCATGATTGATAACTGAAATTACTCATGAAGTTGTTGAATACCACTGCTTTCACAAGCCTGCCCAAACGCCGTAGCGTAACAGCACGGCGCAAGGCATGAAGTGGTCGTTAATCCATGTGTTCATTGATTACCACTGAATGGGTTTGATCCAACGATGCAGTGGGTTCGGTTGATATGGGTATCGTTGTTGCGTTCAGGGTGGTTTGCAGCAAGGTTGAAGTACTGTTCAGATTGGCACGCAACAATGTATTAAAAAGCGCGTCCGTAGACGTGCCTTCATCTAACTGCATATCCAGCATGACAGAACGACTTTGATTGAGGTGTTGATTGACGGCACGCCCTTTGGCATCAAAAGCCTCACGAGTAGCCAGCAAGTTTGCTTGCATTTGTTGGAAATTATTCATGGGTATTAAGACTCCATCATTAATGTGTTAGCAATGCTTCAATGTTTCTCTAGCGCGGTTAATACCACCAATAGCAGTTTTATAAAGATCATCTACCGAATCTTTGGCAAGGTCAGCGCGTTCACGGGCACGGTACATGCTTTCACCCGCTCGTTGCATGGCATATTCCCGCAGAAATGCCGCTTCCTCAGCAGTAACGTT
>CAZTUZ010000176.1:0-5821 GCA_964617055.1 uncultured Thiothrix sp. | reverse complement strand
AGGGAAAGGTAGGGTATGTCTGTTGCAACTTTCTTCCAAGAACGTGTGCATTTTGGCAAAGGGATTCCTGCACCGATTAATGCGTTACTGCAAGAAGCGGCAGGCAATACCCATCATTTTGCGCGGGCAGAACAGTTATTACGCCAAGCGCAACGCCTCGCCCCTGATCAATTGCCCGTTTATACCGCACTGTACAAGCTGTATTTCTATAACGGTTATATTGACCAAGCCGAAGACGTGGTATTTCAAGCCCTAACCAAAGCGGCATTGCAAGGTGGATTCAGCTACGACTGGACACAGGTGCAAGCACGCCCCGAATGGGCAGACCCCAATTCGGCAGGTCGCGCTTACCTTTACAGCTTGAAAGCCCTTGCGTTTATTCGTCTGCGCCAAGACAACCTCAACGGGGCAAAACGCATTTTAGATACGCTACGCCGCCTTGACCCCGACGATGTGATTGGGGCTGATGTGGTTCGTGCCCTTGCTAATTCAATGGATGATGACGATGAGTGATGCTTTAACCGCTAAAATTCAGCAACATAACGCGCAAGCACAACGCATTTGCGACGAACTTAACCGTCAAATTCTGAAATTGGGTTTTCCCGCTGACAAAGCCACGGTCACGCTGGATGATAGCGTGCAATACCGTTTGGAGCGCGACCCCGCGTCGGGTTTGGATTCGTTAGTTGGTATGTGGATGCACCCTGCTAGCCATTACAAACTCGGCACACTGTTATTCCACGGTGATGGCAGCTTTTTTGCCGAATACGACGTATTGCAACCGCACCCCACCAAAGCTCAATGGTTCGTGGAAGCCGTGAGTGTGTGGGGCAATGGCGATACCATCAAAGGCGACCCGAAATTATTGCCTGCATTAGGGGCTTAAACGATAGGTATTAGGCGGTTCTTTACATGGACTTGCTAGATCATTTTACTTATAATTGGCCGCAGGGAGCTTTTAATAACTACACAAATAATAATCAATCATGAATAAAAATACTGCCTTATATTCGGGGACTGCTGTTTTATTTGGATTAAAGTGCTTTAGCCACATGTCTATGAGTGTTGCGGCGGGTGATTTAAGTACGGTCGATGCTGCAACCAGAGAGAATTATTATCAATGGCCATCACCAGATGCTTACTCATTAGGAAATGGCAATACTTATGGTAGTGAGCCTACTTCACCTTCTAATAGCGTTACTAGTACCGTGAGCAGTGGTGCGGCGGCTCCGGCTTACATTGTGCAACCAAGTGAAACGCTGTTTGCGGTGGTGCGTCAGACGGGCGTTTCTTTACAAAAGATAATCCAACTTAATGATTTACAACCGCCCTATCAAGTAAAAGCAGGACAGAAACTCAGGTTAAATGGTGAGGCTAGTATCACGTCACCGACTCCTAGTATTGCGGTTTTACCACCAGCTTTGGGGGCGACTTATACGGTTAAAGCAGGTGAAACGTTGTATCAAGTCATGCGTCAGACGGGAGTTCATGTCAAACAATTGGTTAAATTAAATAACTTAAAGCAACCGTATCATATTAAGGCTGGGCAAGTTTTAAAGACGGGTAAATAATCAACGTATTACAAAATGTTTACTGCCTTAATCACCTTAATAGATTAAGGCAGTATGTGTTTATTTAAACCAAATGATTAATTAGGACGTTGACGCGGTTTTAATTGCTGAAACTTTTCGGCTTGTTCCGCTGTTAATAGTGCTTTGATTTGTGCTTGCGTGTCAGCGCGTAACGCTTCCATTTGCTTACGCTGTTCTTGTTGAATGGTGGCCAATTGTGAGGCTTGTTCATCACTTAAACCCAAATCGGTTTTTAATTTCTCCAGCATATCCGCTTTGCCATGTTGTGGTGGTGCGCCATCCGCAGGCGGAGCAGGTGGCTGACCAGCATCAGCATTCGGTGGCGGCATATCACCACCTTGACCTTGTGGACGACTACCTTCGGGGCGTTTTTTCTGCATTGCGGCGAACTTTTCGGCTTGTTCGGCGGTTAAAATGGCTTTGATTTGTGTGTCGAAACTGCTGCGCAAGCTTTCCATTTGTGTGCGTTCAGCTTGTTGAATTGTCTGGATTTGTGCAACTTGTGCATCGGTTAAACCCAATTCATTTTGCAATTGTTCTAGGCGTTGTTCTGGTGCGGGTGGTGCGCCAGTTGGGGCTGCCATTGCTTGTAATGTTGCCAAAGATGCCGCCAAAAAAGCTGTAACCAGTAATTTTTTCATCTGTTGTTTTATCTCATGCAGTAAATCATTAAATGTCGCTACACACTCTGCAAAGTAGTGTGTTGCTGTGATTGGCAATTATTCAAGAGTGGTGCGTAAAGAAGGGTAAATCGTGTGTAAAAATATGTAAAAGCCCTAGGCAGTGCCGCATAAGTTCGTATCATGCAGGTTGTGAAGGACTCAAAAAAGCACAATGCCATGACAAAATTATTATTAGTGGACGACGATATTGAGCTAACCACCATGCTCAAAGACTATTTGCAGGGTGAAGGTTTTCTGATTACTGCTGTGAATGATGGGGAATCAGCGATTCGTGAGATTACTCAAAACACTTACGCGCTAGTGGTGTTAGACGTAATGATGCCTGGCATGACTGGGATTGAAGTATTAAGCCGAATCCGTATGCAAAGCCAATTACCCGTACTGATGTTGACGGCGCGTGGCGATGACATTGACCGCATTATTGGCTTGGAATTAGGCGCGGATGATTACGTTCCTAAACCGTGTATGCCGCGTGAGTTGGTGGCTCGCATTCGGGCAATTTTGCGCCGCACTCGCTCTGATCCAGCAGCGAATAACCATGAACCTTTGCAAGTGGGAACGTTAATTCTTGCCCCTGAAAAACGCCAAGCCAGTTTAAATGGTGGGCTATTGGAACTGACCAGTACCGAATTTAATTTATTGGAAGTATTGGTGCAGCAAGCGGGGCAGACTGTAAGTAAAAATGATCTGTCATTACGCGCCTTAGGACGCAATTTAACCCGCTATGATCGCAGTATCGATGTACACCTGAGCAGTATTCGCCACAAATTGGGGAATTTACCCGATGGTCGTTCATGGATTCAAACCGTGCGCGGTATTGGTTACCAACTGATTTGGGAGTAAGGCGTGTGGGTAGATTATTTTGGAAAATCCTGTTTACGTTTTGGCTGACATTATTAGTTGCGGCAGGCATTACAGGATTGGCAGTGTGGTTACACCAACAAAATCTGTACGCAATAGAACGGGATATTGTGGTGCAGCCAGTTTCCGCGCTTTCGGTAGAAGCGGCGGCGAATACCTTGAAGTACGGTGGGATTGCGGCGTTGCAAGGCATGTTGGCAGAACAACAACGTAATGCGCCCGAACGCATCCGTGTGTATGCCGTTAATGATGAGGGTTTGGAAATCTTAGGGCGTGAGGTATCAGCGGCAACATTGACGATTGCGCGTCAGGGCGCGGAACAACAGATTAAACCACCCGTCGCCGTTGCCGCCAATTATCAGGGGGTGAATTATGTATTATTCGCGCCCAAATCAGGTCAATTCCCTGAGTTTCAGCAAAATAACAAACGTTTGCTGCCGCCACATGATTCCAGTTGGTTATTAATTAGTGCAGGCATTATTCTGAGTTTTATTTCCAGCTTTTTATTGGCATGGTATTTCGCTAAACCGATCCGATCCCTACGTTTGGCGTGCCGTTTATTGGCAGCAGGGGATTTAACCCAGCGTGTTGCGCAAGCGATGGGGGGGGGCGGCGTGATGAATTGGCGGATTTAGGGCATGATTTCGACGAAATGGCAACACAGTTGCAAAATCTGATGTCATCGCAACGCCGTTTATTACACGATGTTTCGCATGAATTGCGTTCACCATTAGCGCGTTTGCAGGTCAGTATTGGCTTGGCACGTCAGCAACCAGAACGTTTTAACGAAACGTTAGATCGCATTGAACACGAAGCTGCCCGCTTGGATAAGTTGGTGGGGGAAGTGCTAACCCTATCGCGTCTTGAATCCGGTGTGCCACAGGTGCTGGATGAGTATCTCGATATTCTCGAATTATTGGATACGGTGGTAGACGATGCCCGTTTTGAAGCACATGCTTTGAATCGGCGGGTGGCATTTCACAGTGATATTGAAGGTGGTTTAATCATTCAGGCACACGGGGAATTACTGTACCGCGCCATTGAAAACGTGGTACGCAATGCGATTCACCATACCGCGCCAGAAACATTGGTGACGCTTAGTGTTTATCGTGACTCCGCGTGTCTGCACATCACGGTGGATGATCAGGGTAACGGTGTGCCCGAAGCAGAGTTGCACACCATTTTTGAAGCGTTCCAACGCAGTAATGTTAGTCAAGCTCGTCACGGTTACGGTTTGGGATTAGCCATTGCCCGCCGCGCTATCGAAAGCCACGGCGGACAGATTCGTGCGATGAATCGTCCCGAACGCGGTTTGCGTGTGGAAATCGTGCTACCTGTCGGGCAGTAACACTCAATGCCGCGTCTGTGCATTTTTACCGTAGTGGGTGATTTCATCGTCGCGTTTTTGCGCGTAAATCGAGCGGTAAGGGTGGATTTCGCCTTTTTCCAGCGACAGCAACAGATTGGCAATGTCGAATAAGGTTTGGCGCGTTCCGGCGTAGCCAATCCATTGACGTTGGTAGCCACCGACGAGATCGTATTGCGGGAAGCCAGCGCGTAACAGCGGAATGCCAAGGCGTAGCGCGGTTTCTTGCCCGTGCGAATTGCAAATCAGCACTTCGGCTTCATTGGTTTCTGCCATGTATTCCAAATCTTCCAAATCGCCAATGTGAACGTGATCGGTAGCGATTTTGTTGACTGCGGGGGCGTTGGCGGGGACGACGGCGGCAACGGTGTACGCGCCATTTTCTTTTAATAATTGTGAAAAGCCGTTGAGTAAATCGGGGTCGGCGGCAATCGCAAAGCGTGACATGCCTGTCATGAAATGGGTGTCGAGCATGGCATCTTGCAGTTGAGCGCGTTGGCGTTGCAGTTTCAGCGGCACGGCTTCGCCGGAGATTTGGTGCAGGGCGTGAACGAATTGGTCGTTGGCAGCCAAGCCCATTAAATGGTCAAAACGGTAGTCGGGTACGCCCGTTCTGGCGTGCAATAAATCCGCCGCCGCGCCTAATGATGCGCCAATTACCAACGTGGCTTTGGCTTCACCCAACGTAGGAATTTCCGAAACGGGTGTGCCGCCAATCGTCAGCGGGTTGAAATCATTGTCGGGTAAATGCCCATCCAGCGAGTCGGACAGATCGGGGATAACGACAGGGCGCAAACCGAACAGTTCCACCGTGTCTTTGAGGGCTTCTAAATCCCCTGGCGTGAGCGAAGCGTTCACCAACACATTGACTTGACGCGGACGTTTGCCGACTTTCGTACCAACGTTTGCTGCATCGGGCACGAGTACGTTAATAATGCCTTCCACCGCTTTGGCGAATCCGCTTTCCAAACAGCCGCTAAAGTCGGGCGTGGATAATGGTACAACCGGAATGTGGTTGTATTCGGGGTACTTTTTGCGAAACTCGCCCACCGCCATGCTAATGTCGCTGCCTTGGGTTTCGGCTAATCCGGTGGTCGGTACGCCCACCAATGACGGATTATTTTTGCTGCAAATCGCTTTCAAACCTTCGGTGACGTTTTCTTCCGAACCCATTACGGCGGCGATTTGATCCATCGCGCTGGTTTGCAGCGGAATCGGTTCGCGGAAGTGGCGCACGAAGAACACTTTGCCAAACGCGGTGCAACCTTGCAGATCGGAAGAGCGTCGTGTAGGGAAAGAGTGTGTCAGTACGTGTAGAT
>CAZTUZ010000175.1:0-5883 GCA_964617055.1 uncultured Thiothrix sp. | reverse complement strand
GCACCTTACATGCGTTGGGTTCGAGTATGCGTGCGGCGGGGGCAAAACTGGACTTACCAGCGGGTATGGCAGAATTGGAACGCTACCTATCGAGTGTCCCCGCACAGATTAACCAAGCCTAGCTAAGCTCTAACATAGTGGGCGGTTAATGATTAGCTGCCCACTCTACCGAACCTATTATTTTGCTAATGACACACGAGTTGCCACACAATAGCCGTTGTATTTCTTAGCATCATCCACGACTAACGATAACGGTTTATTCAATGAAAACGCCAATAATGCGGTGGAATAATGGCGATTGCCCGCACCATTGGTATTGAACTTACCATCGCAATCAAAACTAACCGTCTTGCCCGCGCACGTCCCACCCACTGCTTGGCTTAATACGGCATAACAGCCGCCGTAAGCCACATCTGAACTGATTTGCAGCATGGTTGCCTTACTCAAGGTTAAGATCGTCGCACTCGCTGATAATGGCAATAACGCACTCAACGCTAATAACAACACACTGGCTTTTTTCATTTCACTCACTCCAACAATCATTATGGATTAAAACATGCCATCTAAAATTTGCATGACAGCCCCCTCATTCACGACAGGATTACGACCAGCATCCACTTCCGCTTTATCCGATGCGCCATCAGTATCCGTATCCGCTTGTGTCGGATTTGTCCCGTATTTGAATTCATCCAGATTAGACAAACCGTCAGCATCGGTATCGGTATTCGCATCCGCCGCATCCAACGGATTCAAACCATAAGTGGTTTCCCAAGCATCTGGCATTCCATCGTTATCATCATCCGTATCCGTATTATTGCCGATGCCATCTTTATCGGTATCCAACGATTCATTGGCATCATCCGGGAATGTATCCTGAGCATTTGCTACGCCATCACCATCGCGGTCATCATCACAAACATCACCCAACTTATCGTTATCCAAATCTTTCTGGTCAGTATTAGCAAGCATCGGGCAATTATCGGTTTCATCAGGTACACTGTCGCCATCTTGATCGTCTACAGCAACCGTATTAATTTGAGTGACATTACCCGCATTATCGTAAGCATACGCAATCGTGTTCCCACCACCATAATCAGCCAGTTTCAACCGCCCCACCGAATCATAGCTATACACTACCGCCCCAGCAGTAGCCTGTACTTCCGTTACAAGAATCAGTACCCCTAGTGAGATACTCAGTAATTTGAATATTAATAATTGCTTCAACATTATGAGATTACTCAAGATTAGTAACTAAAATACTCGGACAGAAAACTTGCCATTGCTGGATCATTTCCAAATAAATCACTAAAAGAATTATGCTGCTCTGTTGAAATAATTGCTTTAGTCTCCGGTTTTGAGTGAGTTAGCTCATAAACTCTCCCTCCTAGGTTAGAAAGAGTTATTTTTGCCTCAGAAACTCCTAATTCAACACTGTTTTTTACGGCTTCGCCCCCATGTATAGTAACGAGAACCACACCGTAACCATAAGCCTGAATAGCAGAAACTGGAACTATATAGAGATTTTTATATCCATTTTTCTCATCACCACTGCGCCAAAAATTACCAATTAGTGCAACATCACAATATAATTTAGTCGTACTCGATGATTCACCTAAAACAGTGTAACAATAATCATGCCAATTACATACTTCAAGGGCTGGTCCATCAGGAATATTCCGTGCACCAGGAGCTTGCGAACCACAGCCATTCACAGTTACATGATAAACAGGGTGTTCATAAGGCTGCTTGGCAAGACCGCTGGGGTCGATGCTGGTTAGGGGATTGCCGCGCACGTAGGCGTAGCGGTTTAAGCCTTGCGGTTCGGTGATTTTGCCTTCAATGGCATCAAGGCTCATGAAACGGGCAATATCGGCACGGTAATAACGGGCACGCATGTAGTGTAAACCGTTACCATCATCCATTACCCCCTCTTTACCGACATAACGGAATGGATTCGGCGTATTTCCTTTTGCGGTTGTTTCCCCAAACGGGGTATAGGCATAGGTATCGGTGGTTACACCGTTACCATCGGTTAATGCCAGCGTATGCCCTGTCGGGTCAAAGTGGTAGTAATGCGGCGCGTTGGCAGCATCAATCTGTTCCAACAAACCATAACCGTAGACATAGTTACGTAAAATCGCCCCGCTACTATCCGTTTCAGCCAATACATTCGGTAGTGTCGCATGAGGGTCAATGACATAACGAGTGGTTTGCCCATTCAGGGTACGACTAACACGATGACCATCACCGTTATAACGGAAACTAGCGACCTGACTACCATTAATCCCTGTCATTAAATCACGACTATCATAACCATAACTGTCACCCGCTATTTTACTCACCCGTCCAGCATCGTCATATTGCACGGTTGCGCCATTAACTGTTGCTAAACGGTTATCGGTGTCATAAGTCAACGCACGTTGCAAGGTCATTAATTGTGGTTGCAATGGTAATTGCACCGTTGCTTGTGTGATATTCCCATTTCCATCGCGTGTTAATTGGTGTTGAGAAAGGATAGTGTTATCCGGCAAGCGATTAATCAAGCCTTGTGTACGTCCAGCAGTATCGTAATCCAGCTTAGTACTCGTACCATTCCCCAACAGAATAGCCGTCACCTGCCCACTATTATTTAACGAATAGGTTGTGGTTTTCTTCAACCAATCCGTAACACTAATCAAACGTTCGACAGCATCATAACCATAACTAACGGATTGTCCATTAGGATAGCCCAAAGTCGTTACATTACCCACACCATCATAAGCATAAGTAACCGCTTTACCTTGTGGGTCAGTTAATTTCTTCAAGCGATTTAATTCATCATACTCATATTTGGTTATCCCCGTCGCATCCGTCATTTGAGTGCGATTACCATTAGCATCGTAGTCATACTTAATGACTGAACCATCTGACAAGGTAATGGTTTTTAGACGATTCATGGGGTCAAATTCACGAACAGTAACCACGTTACCGGGTGCAACGTCCTTAGTAGGATTGCCATTATTATCGTATAACACTTGCCACTCACGCTTTTTAGCATCAATGGTCTTGGTACGACGATTTAATTCATCATAAACAAACGTGGTCATATTCCCGTTTGGATCAGTAATGCTGGTTTGATTACCATTATCATCATAAGTTGCTTTTGTCACTTTTTGCGCAGAGTCGGTTACTTTAATTAACCGACCAGCAACATCATATTCATAATTAGTGACAGCACCATTAGGGTCAGTTGCCGTTTTCATTTTACCATTGCTGTAATAGCTATAACGATTCGTCGCTGCCATTGGTGTACCAAAACCTTGCGTCACCGCAGTAACCTGACCTATTTTGTCATACTCTGTTTTGGTAATCCGCCCATCTTGATCCGTTTGTTTTACCAAGTGTCCATCAGCATCATATTCAAATGCTATCGTATGGTTTAGCGCATCGCTCTCAGTGATCGCTTTTCCATTTGGATTCAACGTTGTTACAGCACTGTGACCATTGGCATTTTTAACCATAACCAAACGACCCAAATCATCATAAGCCTTTTCCGTTATAATGGACTTACCTGCTACAGTTGTTGTCGTTTTTACTAACTCATTACGTTCATTGTAACTATCAAGTGTTATATTGCCTCTTGCATCGACGGTTTTAATACGATTCCCACTGTCATCATAGAAATATTGAGTCACATACCCTAATGGATCAGTGATGGTTTTCACGTTATCCGCTGCATCATAAGCATATTTCGACGTATAACCCCGCGCATCCGTATCCTCAATGATACGCCCTAACTCATCGTATTTTTTCTTCAACGTAACACTTTTGGGTAATAGCTGCTGCTCTGGATAACCTTTTGCATTGTAGACAAAAGTGGTTGTATTTTTAAGCGCATCTGTTTGCGTTTTTAACAAACCATTTTCATAGGTAAATGTGGTCGGTTGTAAACCACCCGCTGGTGTTTGACTCGCCAACTGCCCAGTCGCTGTATAGCTAAACAGTGTTGTTGCCCCCATTGGGTCAACCGTTTTAGTACGGTTATAAACATTAGGTGCACCACTCGCCAACTGCCAAGCGTATTGTGTTGTATTCGTTTCAGCATTGACTTTTTTAGCCAAGTTCCCCGCATTATCAGCAGTGTAACTAAAACTCTCGCCATAGTTATTCTGAATACCTAACTCGCTTTTACGGGATTGTGCTAAATTCGCCGTATGATAAGTCTTGGCGGTTAATTTCGTGGTATCTGAGAATCCTGTTTGATGACGTTCACCATTAGCATTGGTACTAGCAAACAAACGCCCGCTATTATCAAACTCATAAGTCAAAGCCGCGCCACCATTTGTTTTCCCAGTCAATGGCGTTTGCTTTGTCACCACAAAGCGCGTCGCTGTGACTGTATCACCACAAGAACCATCTGCCTGTTTTGCACAATAATCAAATGACCAAACGGCATTAACAGCATCTTTCAGCGTTTTAACACCCCAGTTACCATAAACTTGATCAGAATAGGTCAATGTCACTACCGTATTCTGACGCGGGTCAACAAAGCTGCTTAATAACATTAACGATTCAGTTGCATTACTGTATGAACTGTAAGCGTAAGTCGTCACTTTGCCACGCACATCACGCACCGTTTTCAAGCGTTCACGCACTGCCCCTGTAACGGGATTGCTATCCACCTCCCAAGTGTACTGCACATTGCGCCCTGTAAAATCTTTCACTTGTTTCAAACGATTATCCAGATCATAGGTAAACGTATAAACCCGACCAACTGCATCGCTTACTTGTGAAACTTTACCATTTACCCCATAACTCACCGTTAAAGCATTACCATTATGGTCACTCACTGACAACAACTTGCCACCCAAATCAGGGTTTTGGAAGGCATACTTCACCCCTTCACGGGTAAACAGCGTCAACTGCCCTGCTTGCGGTGTTTCAGTCTGAATCTGATCAAAATTACCTTGATCAATGGGATACCACTGCCCATCCACATCCTTATAGAAACTTTCGCCCGCACCATCTTCACGTTGCACAAATAGCTGTTGTTTATCAGTATTAGGCACATAACCAACGTTTAACTCCCAGTTAAAACGCCACGGCTTATCATTATCAACCCCACCCCGTGCTTTCTCATAAGCCCACGAATAACTGTTATAAGAACGGGATAAAACAAATGACAAGCCCTTACCTGCCACACTCAAATCAACCACACCATGATGGAAATTACCATTCCACAACGACACCCCCTGTTCAGACGGCACACCATGTGCTTGAGGATCGCCTTGTCGTGCTGGATGATCAACCACAATACTGGTCGTTACAGCCAGATTTGCCACGGCAACCTTCTTCACCCCCGGTAAACGCGGTGTACAACGGAAAGTTTTTTGTACCGATGTCCCTTGCGGTACATAACTCTCATCATTAACACAATCTTTCAGTACATAAGCACTTAACTTACTCGGTAAATCAACCCCAGTAACAGTAAACGTTTGCAATACATCCAAACGCGCTTTTGTCGGTTGAATACCGGTGATTTTCGTTTTCGTCGCTACGTTAGGATCAGTACCATTCTTATACTCATTTAAATTGGAAACACCATCACCATCTTTATCCAATAAAGCATCTTTAGGGTTTAATGGATTAAAGCCATTCGCCAACTCCCAATCATCTGGCATACCATCATTATCATCATCCGGGTCAAGATTATCATCAATACCATCCCCATCCGTATCAGGGTAAGCATGGTTCTTATCTTGCGGGTAAGGATCAAGATTATCCTTCACCCCATCGCCGTCATAATCCACAAACACCGAATTCGCCGCATCTGCTAATGTAAATGGCAAACGATTATGCTCAAACAACACCGCCACCGTAATTGGCGAAACAAACTTAATCCCC
>CAZTUZ010000174.1:0-5906 GCA_964617055.1 uncultured Thiothrix sp. | reverse complement strand
GATAATGGCTGCTTCTATTCCGCACTCCATTAGCATTCGCATTCCATGTCCATCTTTGGAATTAAAAGCTTTATATTCCTGCCCCTGATTATCGAAGAATAAACTACCATCAGTAAGAACGCCATCAATATCAAAAATAACTAATCGAATTTGGCGGGCAGCGGCCAATACAGTGCTTGAAACGTGAGCAAAATCGTACATTAGGCAATTCCTGCGCGTAAAAGGTCGTGCATGTGAATCATACCGATAACGCGCTGATCCTGCACGACGGGTAACACCATAATGGCATGAGCTTGCATGATATTCAGGGCTTCCACAGCTAAACAATTAGCAGCAATGGTGCGGCAATTTACCGTCATCAGTTCTGCAACGGTTTGTTCTAACAAAGCGGGTGTGCCGCGTTCAAAAGAGCGACGTAAGTCACCATCAGTAAAAATGCCTAGTAAGGTATCCGTTTCACTGGTGATGGTTGTGATCCCTAGGCCTTTGCGTGTCATTTCCAGAATCGCAGCCTGCATGGTCGCATGAGGGGGAACTTTGGGAATGTCATTGCCTGTGTGCATAATATCATGCACATGTACAAGCAAACGCTTGCCTAAACGTCCTCCAGGGTGTGAACGTGCAAAATCCTCCGCTGTAAAACCTCGCGTCTTTAATAAAGCAATGGCTAATGCATCTCCCATCACAAGAGTAGCCGTGGTACTAGAAGTCGGTGCAAGCCCCAAGGGGCAGGCTTCACGGTCTACCCCTGTGTCGATGTGGAAGTCGGCCGCTTCTGCCAAGGGCGATTGAGGATTACCCGTCATGGCGATGATCTGAATGTTGAGGCGGCGAATGACGGGTAAGATGGCGATAATTTCTTCGCTTGTGCCCGAATTGGAGAGAATGATTAATACATCACCATCAACAATCATACCCAAATCACCGTGGCTGGCTTCGGCTGGGTGCACGAAAAAAGCGGGTGTTCCAGTGCTGGCGAGTGTCGCGGCGATTTTGTTACCGATGTGCCCAGATTTTCCCATGCCCATGACGATAATTCGCCCCTTACAGGCAAGAATCGCTTCACAGGCAGCAACAAATTCGTGATCTAAACGCGCAGGCAGTGCGGCTAATGCGGTGATTTCCGTTTCAATGACAGCTTTGGCTAATGTAAGAAGGTCTTTTGCACGATGCGGCATGTTCAGCTCCAACAAGCAGGGACGACAGCATTGCCTAATGCAATAAGTTAAACAGGCAGGCATAAAAAAACCCGCAGAAGCGGGCTTTGAAAATCTTACATTTCACAGTGTGGTGCCGGGAGCGAGACTCGAACTCGCACAGTATCACTACCGGCGGATTTTGAATCCGCTGCGTCTACCGATTCCGCCATCCCGGCGCACCGTGTGAAAGAGCCGCCATTGTACATGATTTTTTGCATTTGTCGAAAGATTTTTTTCAAAATGCTAAAATTAGTTCCCATGCAACTGAAAGACTTCTATTACGACTTACCTCCAGAGCTAATTGCCTCTGAACCTTTAGCGGAACGTACAGCGAGCCGTTTGCTGATTATGGATACTCCTGATGGAGCATTGCGTGATGGGCATTTCACGGATGTGCGGGATTTGTTAAGGCCTAATGACTTGTTAGTGTTCAATAATACGCGTGTGATACCAGCACGATTGCACGGACAAAAGCTGTCCGGCGGCAAAGTGGAAGTGATGGTGGAACGGGTGTTGGATGAACACCGTGTTTTGGCTCATATCCGTGCTAGTAAAGCTCCCAAACCAGACACCCGTTTGCGCCTAGAAAATGCGATTGATGCGCAAGTGACGGGGCGGGTGGGGGATCTGTTTGCGCTTACGTTCTTCAATGTTGAATCGGTTTTGGCATTGTTGGAACAATACGGACATATCCCACTCCCGCCTTACATTGAACGCGAAGATAATTTGGCAGATCGTGAACGTTATCAAACCGTATTTGCACAAAAACCTGGTGCAGTCGCAGCCCCTACCGCAGGTTTACACTTTGATGCTGAGTTATTAGCAGCATTACAAGTTAAAGGGGTTGAAACTGCCGCTGTGACTTTGCACGTCGGTGCTGGCACGTTTCAACCTGTACGAGTGCAGGATTTGTCACAACACGTTATGCATGCAGAATATGTGGAAGTTTCTCCCGAAGTTTGTGCGGCAGTTACGGCGTGTAAGGCGCGAGGTGGGCGTGTGGTGGCTGTGGGAACAACATCGGTGCGCAGTTTAGAAAGTGCGGCGCAGTCGGGGTGTTTGCAGCCTTACTATGGTGATACGCGTTTATTCATCACGCCTGGTTATGGATTTCAGGTGGTGGATGCCATGATTACTAACTTTCATCTACCAGAATCAACATTATTAATGCTTATATCCGCTTTTGCCGGATATGAAAATATTATGAATGCTTATAAACATGCTATTAATCAACGCTATCGATTCTTCAGTTATGGCGATGCCATGTTCCTGACCTATAAGCAGAATAAATCGCTCATTCGTCAATGAGTATTGTGACTTTTTTACAACTGTAAGATGATAATGCACGGAATATGCAAGAAAAAAATTTGTCAAGCATTAATTTTGCTTATGAATAGCTGCATAGCCTGTTGAGGGGAGCAGACAATGGATAGCCCCAAGTTCATTGTCCCAGCTTATTAGAATATGAGGACGCCCTAAATCAGGCGTGTCGTCGGAGGTTGATTATGCGAAAGGGAACGCTGAATAAAAATACCTGTGCCGTTTGGATAGGTATGGCGATATTAGTTTCACCCTTGTTGACGTTTGCGGCATTACCCATGCCTGCAGACACTTCATTGGTGTACCGTGTCAAAGGTCTTGATGCGGGAAATGTCTTAAAAATGTACAAAGAACCCAACCAGCAAGTCATTGTGAATATCCCACACAATGCGACGTGGATTGCCCGTCGTAATGCACAAATGACTGTTGGTTCAACAATATGGGAGAAAGTGAGTTGGGATGATCAAACAGGCTGGGTGATTTCAGATGCTTTGGAAGAAGATGCGAAAGCTACCAGTATGGCCAATGCGCGTCGTCAATGTTTGGCTGACCCTGCTATTCAAGACAAGGAATGTTGCGGTTATCCCGAAGCAGCGAAGGGTGGTCTGTTTCAGTCCATTCCAGTTTATACTGTCAACGGTCTTTCCGCTGGTGAAAGTTTGATGATGTACGTTGATCATGGTGATAATGCGATTGCGGTGGAGCTGCCACATAATGCGCGTGGTATCGTCAAGTTAGGACAACGTGCCGAAGCGGGCAAATTCGCAATGGAGCGGGTACGTTGGGCGGGTCAAAACGGTTGGGTCGATGCTTCTAAACTGCAATACGATGATGAAACCACCAGAGCAGGCGATGCAAAACGCCAAAAATGTGGGGGTGTTTCGACTGGTGTGGCGTTTAAAGATTCGGATGTGGTGTGTTTGCCAGCCCCAATCATCAAGCGCTTACAAGAATCTGGTGCATTAGATGCCGAAACCGTGAAGCAATTATTAGCACAGGGTAAGAAATAGGGCATTGCTGTTGCTCGACCTTGTTAAAGGGTCGAGCAATGCCAATGTCGAGCTTAGAATGAATGTTTTTCGCAGGCTTCGAGCGTGTTTTGCATGAGCATGGCAACCGTCATAGGCCCTACACCACCAGGAACGGGGGTAATCCATGCGGCGCGTTCGGCAGCTTTGGTGTATTCCACGTCGCCGACCAAGCGTCCATCTGCTAAGCGATTAATGCCAACATCAATAACGGTTGCGCCTGTTTTAATCCATTCACCTTTGACCAAATCCGGTTTGCCCACAGCGGCAATCACGATGTCTGCCTGACGCACCAATTCGGCAGTTAAATTGCCACTAAAACGGTGGGTAACGCTAACCGTCGCACCTGCGAGTAATAATTCCAATGCCATTGGGCGACCGACAATATTCGATGCTCCTACGATAACGGCATGACGGCCTTTGAAGGTTTCGCCTGTGCTCTCTAGTAAACGCATGACACCATACGGGGTGCAAGGGCGCAGGCTGGGAATGCGTAAAGTCAAACGCCCCACATTGGTCGGGTGGAAACCATCCACGTCTTTACTGGGGTGGATTTGTTCGATGATTAAGGATGCATCTAAATGCGCTGGCAATGGCAATTGCACCAAAATGCCGTCGATTTGCGGGTCGTGGTTGAGTTCGTTAATGAGTTCGACTAATTCGTGTTGTGTAGTGTGTGCGGGTAAGTCGTAAGAGCGTGAAAGAATCCCCACTTCTTCGCAAGCTTTACGTTTGTGATTGACGTAAACCTGCGAGGCAGGGTCTGAACCAATCAGGATCACGGCAAGACCGGGGCGACGTTTACCGTGTTGTAAGCGGTCTTCAATGCGTTGTTTGACGCTGGCGCGGACTTCGGCAGCAACTTGTTTTCCATCAATAATCTGGGCTGTCATGGCATTTCCGTCAACAGGAAAAAAACGCATATTGTCGCATGTTCACAGGGGGTATGCCATGCCGAGCCGTTGGATTAGAGAGTGTGTTAGTCGCCGTAAACCTGACGCTTTAAACCACTTTGGTTAATGATCATGACCGATATTTCTTCAATGGAAGTCGATGTAGTATCCAAATTCGGGATTTTCTCGCGCCGATATAAGCTTTCCTGCCATTGCACTTCTTGCTGGCATTGCACTAATGACGCATAACGACTATTGGGGCGACGTTCTTGGCGAATGCGGTGCAAATGCTCGGCAGAAATGGTTAAACCAAATAACTTATGACGGAATGGTTTCAGTACATTGGGTAGGGACATCGAGTCCATGTCTTCTTCCGTCAGAGGGTAATTGGCGGCAGAAATACCGTATTGCATTGCTAAGTATAAACACGTCGGTGTTTTCCCTGAGCGTGATACGCCAACCAAAATAATGTCGGCTTCCGCGAAATCTTTGGTGCTAACCCCATCATCATTACTGAGTGTGTAGTTAATCGCGGAAATGCGTTTAGTGTACGAGGTATTGTCGTGCAAGCCATGTGAACGCCCGATAACATGCGAGGATTGCTGTTCGAGTTCCTGTTCCATACGGGTCACGAATGTGCCAAAGAAATCGAAAAATACGCAGTTAGCTGCTTCGATCCAGCGGCGTTCTTCCAACTTAACCAGCGTGCTAAACACCAACGGGCGACAACCGTCGATTTGTGCTGCGTGGTTGATTTGTTCAGCGGCAGCTTGCGCTTTGCTTTCCGAATCAACGAAGGGAATACTGACGCGGTGCCAACTAATACCGTCGAACTGGGTCAACAAACTGTTGCCCAGCCCTTCAACGGTAATCCCAGTGCGGTCGGACAGGTAAAACACCGTCCGACGTTTTTGTCCATTACCGATAGTCATGGGTTACGCCTTTGCTTCGTCAAGACTCGCCAAATGTAACCAAGTATCAACCACCGTATCAGGGTTCAGGGAAATGCTGCTGATACCTTGTTCGTGTAACCATACTGCAAAGTCGGGGTAATCGGACGGGCCTTGACCACAGATACCGATGTATTTGCCCTGCTTTTTGCACGCTTCGATAGCCATTTTCAGCAGCTTTTTCACCGCTGGGTTACGCTCGTCGAACAGGTGCGCGATCAAACCGGAGTCGCGGTCTAAGCCCAATGACAATTGCGTCATGTCGTTTGAGCCGATGGAGAAGCCGTCGAAGTATTCGAGGAATTCTTCTGCCAATACCGCATTGGAAGGAATTTCGCACATCATGATTAAGCGCAAACCGTTTTCGCCACGTTTAATGCCTTGCGTTGCTAACAATTCGGTGACTTGTTGCGCTTCTTCCAAGGTGCGGCAGAATGGAATCATCACTTCGACATTGGCTAAACCCATTTCGTTGCGTACTTTGCGCAGCGCACGGCATTCCAATTCAAAGCAGTC
>CAZTUZ010000173.1:0-5920 GCA_964617055.1 uncultured Thiothrix sp. | reverse complement strand
AATAATGCACGCTGGCACTACCCTTGTGATTGTTTTCATGCCCGCTTGGGTTGGGTGGGCGAAAGTTATCGCATTGGGTGGGATTGCGTATTCCCTGATTCACTATTGGCGATTACACATCCAACGCGTGTTACCGCGTAGTGTTGAAAGTGTGGTGTTTTATGCCGTAGACAACTGGCGCGTTCACACTCCTGCGGGAAGTTGTTTTGCCAGTTTATTAGACAGTAGTTTTATTAGCGCGTGGTTGTGTGTGCTGAACTTGCAAGCTGATGATCAGCCCCAAACGCAACGTAAGTGGCAATGGCGACGGGTTTATACCTTGATTTTGCTACCTGACAGCCTGCCGCAGGAAACCTTACGGCAGTTGCGTGTACGGTTAAAATTCGCTTAAAACGCACTATTAATCGAAGTCAAACAAATCATCCCAGAAGCTTTCGCGTTTTTTATGGTGTTTATGACCATAATGGGAATTGTAGTGGTGCGAATGCGAGCTGTGATGCGGGTCGTAATACGGTTGTGAATGCGTGTTATGTTGCGGATAGGGCTGATTCGCGTGATGTGCAGGTGGTGGAGGCGCATGATGGCTAGGGGCAGCTTGATTGTAACCACCAAATAAACCTGAGCCTTGTGGCGGCGGCGGTGTGTGTGTGGTATGCGTATTCACTGCGTGTTGTGCGGGATTATAACCTGCGGCACGCTCAATGATTTTGTCGAGTTCGCCACGGTCTAACCAAACACCGCGACATTGCGGGCAGTAGTCGATTTCAATGCCATTACGGTCTGACATCACAAGGTCCACAGTTTTACAAACGGGGCATTTCATCATGGGTATTCCTTCCTTTTGTATTCCTCTAATCATCAAATGGTAACAACTGTGTAGAGGATAATCGACATAACCCTACGGAACTATCACCTTCCTTAGTGGTCAATAATAATGCTATTGCTTGTTGCTGCTGGCGATTAATCTGATTATAGTTTGCACATAGGGCGTTGGTAATCGTCATGTCATCTTGGCGCGTAGTGAGGCTGTCGATAGAGCCACTCACCTATGTAAGCGTTAATCACAACAATAAACGATAGCGTTTACGTTCAAACAACTATTTAAAAATAAAAAGTTATACATCCATCTAAGGGGAAGTTGGCTATGTTTTACAAAAAATCTTGTCCTGTTTGCAACCATGCAAATGCTGTAAGTCATTTTCGCGCTAAATTTTCCATGCAATGTGGACGATGCGGCTCGGTTTTGAAAGTCGATGGTGGCGGCTTTGTGAATTTCTGGATTGAAACGCTAGCTTTCATTCCAATTTATCTGTTGATTGTTAGCAGTTTAAACGCCTTAGGGCATGTCTTGCATATTCAATTCAGTGATATTTACCGCTTATCATTGGGTTTATTTGCTGCATGGGTGTTACATGGTTTTCTATTCCCCTATTTATCGGAAATTAAAGTGCAGAGTCGCCCACAAACTTGGCGGTTGTTTTAACCATGCGCTTTGACCCACGCCATTACCAATTAGCCGTGCAAAGCAGTTTGCTGACATGGGGAATGGCGGTTTTAGGTTTCCCTGTCACAGGGTGGCAGGTGGTGGCAGTTTTAGCGGCTGCATTAATCACGCAAGGTTTCTTTTGTCGCCTGTTACAGTTACCACCTGTCTGGTTGAGCACCTTAAATACCAGCATGTCGGTGTTATTGCTACTACATGCACAAACCGCGACATGGTTAGCCATTGCCGCCGTGCTGAGTATTGCCAGCAAATTCGTGCTGCGCTTAGGTAAACGCCATGTGTTTAATCCGTCCAATTTTGGCATTGTTGCCGTATTGTTGGTAACACATGATGCTTGGGCAGCTCCAGGGCAATGGGGACACGCATTATGGTGGTTCTTATTAGTGGCAGGTAGTGGTTTGGTGGCATGGGTGGGATGGCGCACCATGCTAACCACGGTCAGTTTTTTACTGATGTATAGCGGGCTGATTTTCTTAAAAGCGGCATGGCTGGGCGATCCGTGGGCAATTCCATTGCACCAGTTGCAAAATGGTTCGTTATTATTATTCAGCTTTTTCATGTTATCTGACCCGAAAACCACACCATTACATCCCATTGGCAAAATAATTTTTGGCGTAAGCGTGGCGTTTTTAGCAGCATGGTTACAATTTAGAGCCTTTTTACCGAATGCGTTTTTGTATGCGTTATTGATTTTGTCGCCAACAGTGTTTGTACTAAACCGCTGGTTGAATTACCCTAGCTTTGAGTGGTCAAAATCCATAACAAAACCAGAGGAAGCTGTATGAATATGCTCAAACTGAAGGCGACTACCGTGTTTAAACCCAAACTGGTGATCATAGCAGCGGTGATTGCTAGTTTGATTCCCGCGCAAGCTTTACCATTTTGTGGCTTTTATGTTGCTAAAGCTGATACCGGACTATTTAACGAATCATCGCAAGTGGTTTATGCGCGTGATGGCGACCGTAGCATTGTCACAATGGGCAGCGATTTTAAAAGCGATGTCAAAGAATTTGCGATGGTTGTCCCTGTTCCTGTTGTCGTGCAAAAAGAACAAGTTAAATTGGTGAATAACAGCACGATTAAACATTTAGACGCTTATACCGCGCCGCGTTTGGTGGAGTATTACGACGAAGACCCCTGCATGATAATGGAAGATCGTGTCATGGCGGCAGCACCAACCGCCGCCCCGATGCCAGCTCCTGTTATGAAATCGCGTGCTAAAGAATTGGGTGTAACCATTGAGGCACAATACACGCTCGGCGAATACGACATTATGGTATTGTCAGGTAAAGAAAGCAGTGGTTTAATAACATGGCTCACCGAAAATGGTTATAAAATCCCAAAAGGTGCTGAACCTGTGGTGGGAAGTTATTTAAAACAAAACATGAAGTTTTTTGTCGCCAAAGTCAATCTAAAAGAATATTCCAAAACTGGCTACACACAATTACGCCCGATTCAAGTCAACTACCGTGAAAAGCGTTTTATGCTGCCGATTCGTTTAGGCACGGTTAATTCCACGGGCAAACAAGACTTATTTGTGTACGCTTTAACTCGTGACGGACGTGTCGAAACCACTAACTACCGCACTGTTAAATTGCCCAGTGACTTAACCATTCCCGAATACATTAAAGAGCAAAAGCAATTCCCGCAGTTTTACCGTGATATGTTCCGTAATCAGGTAGAAAAAGAAGGTGGCGTAGTCTTTCTAGAATACGCTTGGAACATGAATTGGTGTGACCCTTGCGCGGCTGATCCCATGTCAACACAAGAGTTACAGGAATTAGGCGCGTTTTGGGTAAAACCACAAGCTGATCATTACAATAATGGAGCATCAGAAGCCTATGTCACGCGCTTACATGTACGTTATGACCGTGAAACTTTCCCTGAAGATTTAATGTTCCAAACCACAGGTAATACGGAAAACTTCCAAGGACGTTATATTATCCGGCATCCGTGGCAAGGCGAAGCAAAGTGTTCGGCAGCGCGTGAATATTTAACCCGTACTTTACCGAAACAACAAGATGAAGCCGCACAAAACTTAGCAAAATTAACAGGCTGGAAAATCGACGAAATCCGCAAACAATTACCCAAACTTAAAATGCCACCGAGCGAAGAGTGGGGTAATTAGCACAATAATAAAAAACCCTCCGGCGCAAGGAGGGTTCAAAACCTAGGGATCATTAATTTTTATTGATGGACGTGGGGACTTTCGGGCTTCACTTGCCAATCGTCCTAGTTGGCAAGGTTTGTGAACACATCAAAACTTACTGGCATAAACGCGCGGCTAGGCTTATGGTTGACAGCTTCCGGTAAAAATTTTTTCAAAAAGCTGAAAATTTATGCAGAAACTTGATGCCCAGACAGTCCCGTTACAGGGAACAAATTTGATCGAAGCCAGTGCAGGAACAGGAAAAACATGGACAATTTCATGGCTTTACCTGCGTTTGCTTGCTGTTGAAGGTTTGAAAGTTGACCAGATTCTGGTTGTAACCTATACCGAGGCCGCTACTGCCGAATTACGCGACCGGATTCGCCAACGGCTTGCAGAAGCATTAGCTGTGTTAGAAGGACGTTCGCAGGCGGGTGACTATCAGGCATTACTGAATGAGGTCTCATTAACCCTAGCATGTGAACGCTTACAATTGGCTTTGGTTAGTTTTGACGAAGCGGCAGTATTCACCATTCACGGCTTTTGTAAACGAATGCTTACCGATAATGCTTTTGAAGCACACCTACCCTTTGATCAAGAACTAATGGCAAATGAAGATGCCATCTTAACAGAATTAACCGACCAATATTGGTATCAATACTTTCTACGTCCTGATGCATTGCATTTGGCATTATTACAGCAATATAACTTAACGCCTGATAGTTTATTGCGTGATGTTAAAACCTTTATTGGCAAAGCGTATTTGCGCGAATCCATTACCGCTACAGATGCGAAAGCATTTGAGCAAAGCCAACAACTATATCAGCAACAACTCACTTTTTGCACGGCATTGTGGCAAGAACACTCCGGTCAGATTCGTCAACTATTAACAACTGCCTTAACGAATAAAGTTCTCAATGCTACCAGTTATCCAACCGCAAAATTAACTGAGTGGTTTGATATTATTCAACAAGCTTTTGAGCAAGCTTATATCAATACGTCAGCACAAAAAGTTCTAGAAAAGTTTGACGCGCAATTTATGCAGAAAAAACAGAACAAGAATAAAACTGCGCCCGATCATCCTTTTTTTCAGGCAGTTACTCAATTATTAGCAAGTCACCATGATAGCAAAATTTACCTATCACTAGCATTAGAAAATTTACGGCTAGGGTTATTGCATTTTCTACGAGATGAGTTACCCAAACGTAAACAGCAATTAGGCGTACTAACCTTTGATGACTTATTATCACGATTGCAAAGTGCCTTAATACAGCATCCTTCTTTGGCGGAACGTTTGGCTTTGCAATACCAAGCAGCATTAATCGACGAGTTTCAGGATACTGACCCTATTCAATACACAATTTTCTCGCATATTTATTGTAATAATGATAATTCGCGTGTGTTTTTTGTGGGTGATCCAAAACAAGCGATTTACGGTTTTCGTGGTGCAGATATTTACACTTATCTATTAGCAGCAAAAGATACACATCATCAATACACGCTGGAAAAAAACTTCCGTTCGCATCCTGCATTATTAACTGCGCTGAATCATTTATTTAGACAATCGCAGAATCCTTTTTTAAGTGAAATTGCCTATACCCCTGTCGCGGCGGGGCAAAAACAAGTGGATTTGCAAACGGCTGATGCGCGTTCGCCATTGCGTTGGTGGGATTGGGATCGCTTGGAACATCATTCGAGTGCGGTAGTGGAAGATAAAATCGCTAGTGCGGTTGCCGATGATATTGCTACCTTATTGAACGATGCGCAGCAGGGATTAGCAACGATTGGCGAACGGGCACTGGAAAGCCGTGATATTGCGATTTTGGTACGCACGGGCAAACAAGGCGATAAAATCAAACAGGCACTATTGGCACGCGGCATTGCTAGTGTGCAAAGAACCCGCGAAAGCATCTTTGATACGGACGAGGCTAACGAATTACGCACCCTATTACGCGCTGTCGCCGAACCGAACAATGAAGCAGCTTTACGTCAAGCTTTGGTAACGGAATTATTGGGTTATAATGCCGCGCAATTATTGGCATTGGATAATGATTTCAGTGCCTTAGAACGTGAATTAGAGGCCGTTCACCAGTGGCATACTTTGTGGCAACAGCAGGGGTTTATGGCCATGTTTCGCCATTTTATGCAGCAACGCCAACGTTATGCACATTTATTGGCACTGGCGGATGGTGAGAGACGTTTAACCAACTTCCTGCATTTAGCAGAACTCATCCAGATCGGAAGAGCACACGTCTGAACTCCAGTCA
>CAZTUZ010000172.1:0-6024 GCA_964617055.1 uncultured Thiothrix sp. | reverse complement strand
ACTACCTCGTACCCAGCCGTACTCACCCTGGTTCGTTCTTTGCCCTGCCACAATCACCACAACTGTTTAAGCAATTGCTGATGATGTCCGGCATGGATCGCTATTACCAATTTGCCCGCTGCTTCCGTGACGAAGACTTACGCGCTGACCGTCAGCCTGAATTTACGCAGTTGGATATTGAAACCTCATTCATGAATGACGATGCCATCATGAACTTGATGGAATCCATGATGCGTGCGACGTTCAAAGAAATTTTGAACGTGGAACTGCCAAACCCATTCCCGCGTATGCCCTATTCCGAAGCCATGCATCGCTTTGGTTCGGACAAACCGGACATGCGGATTCCGCTGGAATTTATCGAAGTTAGCGACTTAATGGCGGACGTTGAATTTAAAGTCTTCTCCGCACCCGCGAAAGACCCGAACAGCCGCGTGGTTGCCATGCGTTTACCCAACGGTGGTGAATTGTCGCGCAAAGAAATCGACGATTACACCGCTTTTGTGGGACGTTACGGCGCGAAAGGCTTGGCTTACATCAAAGTCAATGACGCAGCAGCCGGACGCGATGGTTTGCAATCGCCGATTCTGAAGTTCCTACCGGATGCGACGGTGGAAGGCATTATGCAGCGCACAGGCGCACAAACGGGCGACTTAATCTTCTTCGGTGCGGACAAAGCGCGGGTGGTGAATGACGCATTGGGCGCATTGCGCGTCAAACTCGGTCACGACCGTGGTTTGGTGCAAGGTGATTGGGCAGCTTTGTGGGTTGTCGACTTCCCCATGTTCGAGTGGGACGACAAAGAAAACCGCTGGGTGGCATTGCATCACCCGTTCACCTCACCCAAAGGTTCACCCGAATCCTTGCTGGCAAACCCCGGCGAAGCGTTATCCATCGCTTATGACATGGTATTGAACGGCACGGAAGTTGGTGGCGGTTCAGTGCGTATCCACAACATGGAAATGCAAAAATCCGTGTTCAAACTGCTGGGTATTTCTGACGAAGAAGCACAAGAAAAATTCGGCTTCTTATTAAACGCGCTGAAATACGGCTGCCCTCCGCACGGCGGCTTGGCATTCGGTTTAGACCGTTTAATCATGCTCATGACGGGCAGCCAATCCATCCGCGACGTGATGGCATTCCCGAAAACCCAAACGGCGGCGTGCCCATTAACCGACGCACCTGCGGAAGTTGGGGCAAAACAATTGCGCGAACTCAACATTCGCGTGCAATTGCCACAAAAATAAGAACACACGTTCTTAAATGCAACTGCTACACCGTTGCGGTGTAGCAGTTTCTTCGATTTAAACCACGATTAACGATGCCGAATCAACCAGCAGCCGTGAATTTTCGGGTCGCGTTGGAAATCTTCCGGTAACGACTGCAAACGATAATCCTGCACCGCAAAATCCGCCTCAATCCCCGCATCCAATTTGAATTTACGGAAATTATTGGAAAACATTAACGTGCCGTCTTTTGCCAGACAACGCATAGCATCGCGCACCAAACCCACATGATCGCGCTGCACATCAAACACATCTAACATGCGCTTGGAATTGCTGAACGTTGGTGGATCAAGGAAGATTAAATCGTATTGCGCTTGGCAACGCTCCAACCATTCCACCGCATTGGCTTGAATAAAACGGTATTGATACGGTGCGCCTTTTAAACCGTTTAATTGGAAGTTATCTTCCGCCCATTGCAAATACGTCGCGGACATATCCACGCTATCCACCCGTTTTGCACCCCCTAATGCCGCGTGTACGCTTGCCGTTCCGGTATAACAAAACAGGTTCAGCACGGTTTTGTCTTTCGCTTGTTGCTGTAACCAATAACGTATGGGGCGATGGTCGAGGAACAAACCCGTATCCAAATACTCGGTGAGATTCACTTTGAAACGTGCGCCATTTTCTTCCACAATCAATGCATTACCTGCTTTGGCTTGCTTTTCGTATTGGTTTAAACCTTTTTGCTGACGACGTTGCTTAACCACAATCTGTTCAGGTGCGACATCCAACACGTCGGGTAAGGTCATGATGGCTTGCTCTAAACGCTGCTGTGCGGTTTTTTCATCAATGGTTTTCGGTGGCGCGTATTCTTGCACATGCAACCAATCACCGTAACGATCCACTGCAATCGCGTATTCGGGAATATCTGCATCATAAATCCGATACGCATCGGTCGTTCCGCATTTAATAAAGCCTTTGAGTTTACGCAGATTCTTGGTAATGCGATTGGCTAAATCGTCAGAAATCAGTACGGCAGGGCGTTCTTTTTGCGTGAATTGTTCAAACGTGTACAGCTTGCTTTCGGTTTCGCCATTCACAAAGCGGTATTCTTTGCTGAAAAAGAGCTGGGTTAAGGCAAATGGCGCACGACTATCGGCAAATAATGCCCCACGGAACGTGCTGGGTAATGTCGCTAACCACGCTCCCCAATCTTGATACGCCGACCGCAACATTACCGCCGTTTGCCCTTCGCTAAACGGTAACAAACTGATCACAAAACCCGCGCTGGCGGTACTGGTGGGCGGCATGGCGTGTAATTCACCTTGTGTCCAACGCGCTGCGGGTAAATCCAGTGCTCGCCAATCCGCCCGCGCTGCCAACATGGTTGCCGGACGCGCATCATTACCCCACACCACGAGTCGCTCTTGCTGTGCTAACCCAACTTCGCGCCGCTGCCGCGCTTCGCTCATTAACGTTTCCCACAATACCGCATCATGCCCCAACCAACGCTCTGCCACGGTTGGAATGGACATTGCTTCACGCACCAACGCTGGAGCAATGTCAAATGCCATTAACGCGCCTTCCATGAGTAACGTGCCATCACCGCATTGCGGGTCAATCAAGGCAAGGCTTTCTACACTCGGATCAGCGAGTTTCTGGCACATTGCCAACCAACCTGCACGAATTAGTGCGGCGGCGGCAAGATTCTCACGCATGGCAAAATGCCCACTGGCATCGTGATAACCGCGTTGGTGCAAACTGTGCTGATTCAGTTCCAAACCAAGCGTGGCATTGCCTTTGTGCAAATTCACCACCACCACCACATCGGGCTGTTCACTCACGCTCGGACGAATGCCATATTCTGCACGAAAGTAATCGCCGATTTGATCTTTTACCCATTGTGCGCCAAACTGTGTGTTGCGAATGTCGTCATTCAAACCGAAGAACCGCACTTTCAATGTACCATCTGGGCGAATATGTTGCTGCCATGCGATGGATTGAATCAGTGTTTGCATCTCGGTTTGGTTCTTGCCAAAACCACTGGCTAACTGCAAAGTTGCACGCGAAGCTAAGCGACTCCACAACATTGCACGATAGCCAAACCGCAAGTCACCCATCGCTTGCACACCAGCATGACCGATTTTGACTTGCTGAGCACCCAAGTTGGTGAGTTCTTCAGCTAACAGTGGCTCAATGAATTGTGGGCAAGCAAAAAACCATTGACGAACGTCGGCGAGTGCGGAAGCATTGTCTGACTGCATGTGGGAAACCGGAGTTAAGAAGCGAAGGCGGCATTCTAGCGTAGAAGACAGCAATATTGTTATGCCGAATGCAAAAAAGGGTAATATAATCTTTGCTGTCGAACTTTTTCTATCAACACAATTTGGATTGGAATAACGAATGACGAATAAAACTTCATCGGGAAGTTTCGATATTATATTGAGTATGGAAACTGTTGGTGGCAGAAATAATACTTGTCTAACATTTGGTGCAGGATTATTCCGAAAGCTGGGTTGGTCTTCTGGAGATTGGTTGAGTTTCGATATAAGTGACCCAAGTATTATTGCACTGCAAAAAATAGACGAACCATCAACTGATTCGGCAGCACTGTATGCCAGAAAAATTAAGCTTAATGCAGGTTTTTATAAAATATGTTTTTATTCAAAACATTACAATGTAACGACACCTGTTGAGCTATCCAAAACCACGGCTCGCTTTAATCTCGAAACGCGTATTCTGAGTTTAGAAATTCCCGAAGAATACCGCAAAAAAGCACCGCTACAAGTTGAAGATATTGCAGCGGCATTTAGAAAATTATAACAAAATCAAAATAAGCACTTTATTCATGACGCAGTGCATCAATTGGGTCAAGACGTGCCGCACGTTTTGCTGGCACATAACCAAACAATACCCCAATCCCTGCGGAGAAAACAAAGGCGAGTATATTAATACCAATATTAAAGCTATACGGTACTTGCATTACTTGGGCTAGAATAATGGATGCGATGGTGGCGAGAGTAATGCCAATCAACCCACCTAACGCCGCCAACACCACTGCTTCAATCAAAAACTGCATTAAGACTTCGCGTTCTAATGCTCCGATGGCTAAACGAATCCCAATCTCACGCGTGCGCTCAGTCACCGATACCAACATAATATTCATAATCCCAATACCACCAACTAACAGACTAACAGAGGCCACCGCCCCCAAAAGAGTGGTGAGAATTTGCGTTGTACCCGATAAAGCTTCAGCAATTTGCCGCGTGTCTTGCACATTGAAATTATCATCTTCATTATCAGACAAGTGCCGACGTTCGCGCATTAGCGTCGTAAGCTGTGCTTTTACAGCGGTAATTTTATTTTCATCTTGCACGGATACTTGAATACTGGATACATTCAAATTACCTGCCAAGCGTCGTTGAACTGTTCTAATTGGCATCACGACTGTATCATCTTGGTCACGCCCCATTGCTGCCTGCCCTTTAGAACCCAATACCCCAATGATTTCACAGGAAAAGTTATTGACACGCAAACTTTCCCCTAATGGCTGCATAGCACCATACAATTCACGACGAATAGTTTCACCGATTACACAAACGGTTTGTCCAGCTTGCAACTCGGTGTCACTGAACTGACGACCATTGACAATTTTCCAACCACCCGCAATAAAAAAGTCATTGGTTGCCCCAACCACCGTAGTCGACCAGTTGTTAGAACCTGCCACCACGGTTGCACTACGGTTCACTTCCGGCGAAACAGCCGCCAGCCCTTCGATTTGATTACGAATCGCCGTAGCATCTTCTACCGTAAAAGATGGCGCACCACTTGCCCCTGCTCCGGGCGGTCCCATCATGCGTTGTCCGGCACGAATTTGTAAAAGGTTACTCCCCAAACTGGCAACCTGATTTTTAACCGCTTGTGTCGCGCCATTACCCAATGTCACCATCGTAATAACCGCTGATACGCCAATCACAATCCCCAAAATGGTTAAAAACGAACGTAATAAATTGCGGCGAATTTCACGCAAGGCGAGTAAAAAACTACTCCATAACATAACGACTCCTCGTGTTTATAACGGGCGATGGCGCACATCACTGTCAATATTGCCATCCACAAAGCGGATAATGCGTTTTGCGTATTCCGCCATATCCGGTTCATGCGTGACCATTAAAATGGTAATGCCTTTGTTATCATTCAACGCTTTGAGTAATTCCATGATTTCACGGCTACGCTGGGTATCGAGATTACCCGTGGGTTCGTCAGCTAACAAAATGGTGGGATTCGTCACAATGGCACGGGCAATCGCTACCCGCTGCTGTTGACCACCAGACAATTCCGCTGGTGTGTGATGTCCCCATCCGGTCAAACCCACCTGATCCAAAGCTGCTTGTGCTGCCAACGCACGATTTTCAGCTGATTCACCACGATACAAGAGCGGCAGTTCAACATTTTCCTGTGCCGATGTGCGGGCTAATAAATTAAAACCTTGGAAGACAAACCCCAAATAATGCCGTCGTAATAACGCCCGCTCATTGCGTGACAATTGTTCAACATGCACATCACGAAACAAGTATTCACCAGAGGTCGGCACATCCAAGCACCCCAAAATATTCATTACCGTGGATTTTCCAGAACCACTAGGCCCCATTACCGCGACAAAATCGCCCTCTTCAATGGTGAGATTGACACCTTTGAGCGCGAGGAAACTCGCCTGCCCTTGCCCGTAGGTTTTGGTGATCTGGCGCAGCTCAATTAAGGCGGTCATGGCGTTTTACCCCCACTGTTGCTTTCGGTAATG
>CAZTUZ010000171.1:0-6066 GCA_964617055.1 uncultured Thiothrix sp. | reverse complement strand
CACCACGGGGAATAGCACATGGTTAGGCCGGATGTTACGTCGTTGGTTTGGCTAGTTTTCGGTTATTAAAGTATCGCCGGCATGACTATCTGGCGATTGCTTCAAGCTTTTGGCTGCTTGCCGCCGTGCGCGGAAGAACGCTCTCAAGGTTTCTGCGCACGTTTCTTCTAACACCCCACCCACCATCTCAATACGGTGGTTGTGGCGCGAGTCCGTTAGCAAATCAAACGCACTCCCCGCTGCTCCGGTTTTCGGGTCAAACGCACCGAATACCACTCGTTCCACTCGTGCATGGATCATTGCCCCCACGCACATTGGGCACGGTTCAAGCGTCACATACAGCGTCGTATGTGGTAGGCGGTAATTACCCACTTTTTGCCCTGCCATCCGTAATGCTAACATTTCCGCATGGGCTGATGGGTCATTGAGAGTAATTGGCTGATTCCAACCTTCCCCTAAAATTTCGCTCCCGCGAATCAATACTGCTCCGACAGGCACTTCGCCTTGCTCACCCGCTTTTGCCGCAAGGTTTAGGGCATAAGCCATCCAATGCTTATCTTGCTCACTCATGTTGTTGGTTCTATCCAAATCACATCGGGAATACCAAGCAAACGCTCCCCCACATACACAAGGGGCAAACGTTCGCGTTCCCACGGTGGAATGCCACGCTCTTGTAATAACGCTTTCAAACTGTGTTTGCCGCCGCGATGTGGCAAATACACATTTTCGCCGCCTTGCCGCAAACGCACCGTCACGCTTTGCCCTTGGCAAAGTGAACGCCACGCTTGCAATAATTCCGGCTGTAGCGTTTTTTGCAAAGCTTCGAGGTATAACGGCTGGTCGAGATCACTCCATTCCCACACTTGCGCCGTATTCAACGGCATCAATGGCGAAAAAGCGTACAAATCGTCGCGGTAACGCCGCACTTCGCAACCCTGCCAACGCACGCACGGCGCGGCATCAGGTTTAGCAAGCAAAACACTGCTTAATAGTTGTTGCAACTGTTGCGCAGGCGGTTTGGCAAAACCCAACTGTGTCACCCATTCGCGCAATACCGCTTTTTGCAACGCAATATCTGCCTGCAATAAAGCGTAAACCGACAAAGTTTGCGTGTGGCTACCGTGAAAGCTGGGTAATTTTTCCCGCATCAATTGTTCCAACAAACCACGACTTTCAGCTTGCCATTGCGCCGCACGCGTCAGCGTCTTACTGGCGGAAGTCCAACGCGCGGTTAAAAGCGGCATAACTTGCTGACGCAGGTAATTGCGATCAAAGCGCGTATCAGTATTACTGGGATCAGTAATAAAATGCAGCGCGTGCGATTGTGCATAAGTGCTCAGTTCCGCTCGCGTCATGCTCAATAAAGGTCGCCCTAAACGCCCTTGTCCCAATACGCGCACCGCTGGCATCGCTGCCAAACCATCCACACCACTACCACGCAATAAATGCAACAACAGCGTTTCAGCTTGGTCATCTTGGTGATGCGCGGTCAACAACATTTCGCCCGCTTGCAAATGCTCACAAAACACCGCATAACGCGCTTCGCGTGCCACGGCTTCCACGCTTTCACCCGCTGGAATCTGTAAGTGCAAACTGACACGGGTAAACGGAATGGCTAAATCGTCACACACCCGCCGACAATGCGCCGCCCATTGTGCTGAAACGCTTTGTAAACCGTGGTCAATGTGAATCGCCCGCAAATGCAGGACATGTTCGGCGCGTAATGCCGCACAAGCATGAAGTAAAGCGTGGGAATCCAACCCGCCACTGTAAGCAATCACATAAACCGTAGCGGGATGGTGAGCCAAAAAAGTGGTAAGTTTATTCCTCAAACTGCCCAAAGCTCATGATGCGCTGATAACGCTTATCCATTAATTTATCCAATGGCATGATTTTCAATTCACGCAAGTTAGCTTCAATGGCCTCGCCTAGGATTTGCGCAGCAGCTTCCATATCGCGGTGCGCTCCGCCCAATGGTTCAGGGACGATGTGATCAATCAGCCCTAGGGATTTCAAACGATCAGCTGTAATCCCCATTGCATCGGCGGCTTCGGCGGCTTTTTCCGCACTTTTCCACAGAATGGAAGCACAACCTTCCGGCGAAATCACAGAATAGGTAGCGTATTGCAGCATCATGACGCGATCGCCTACCCCAATGGCTAATGCGCCACCCGAACCGCCTTCACCAACCACGGTACAAATAATCGGCGTGCGCAACTGTGCCATTTCGTACAAGTTACGCGCAATCGCTTCGCTTTGCCCGCGTTCTTCTGCACCAATACCCGGATACGCTCCAGGTGTGTCAATAAAGGTAATAATCGGTAAGTGGAATTTTTCAGCCATGCGCATCAAACGCAAAGCCTTGCGATACCCTTCAGGACGCGGCATCCCAAAATTGCGCTTAATATTTTCTTTGGTATCGCGCCCTTTTTGATGCCCGATCACCATCACCGATTGACCGCGAAAACGTGCTAAACCACCAATAATCGCCTTATCATCAGCGAATGCACGGTCGCCGTGTAATTCTTGGAAATCCGTGAATAAGTATTTGATCAAATCCAGCGTATAAGGACGCTTGGGGTGACGTGCAAGCTGGGAGATTTGGCGCGGAGTCAACTTAGCAAAAATTGATCGCGTCAGCGAGTTAGCCTTCTCCTCTAACTTGCTGATTTCTTCGCTTAAATTGATTTCTGCATCACCAACGTAACGCAACTCTTCTATCTTCGCCTGTAATTCGGCGATTGGTTGTTCAAAGTCGAGAAAATCTGGGTTCATTGCCTATCTTTATCCGTAACCCCATCAATCAAGCGAGTGATTTTACATAGCTTGCACACGGATTACGACTCTAAAAATACTGCTCAGTCGTGATATGCCCTGCTTTGTGGCGCAAATGCCGCTGTAGGTCACGTTTTTCCAGCAAAGCCTTCATGTCATTTAGCATTTGATGATTGCCACACAACATGACATGCGCATCGCGTGGCGTAATGTTCAACCCTACCGCTTTTTCCAACGCCCCCGATGCCAATGCCGTGGTAACACGTTCGTTTAAACCTGCGGGATTCGCTTCACGAGTCACACACGACACGAATTGAAACTGCTGTGGGTATTGCACTTGCCACGCTTGAATCCAGTCCTGATACGCTAACTCAGCGCCTAGAGGCACACCATGCACCAATGCAATGCGCTCAAAGCGTTGCCAAATTGCAGGTGTTTTCAACATGGAAAGGTAAGGACCAAGCCCTGTTCCGGTGGCGACCATCCACAAATGCCGTGCATTTGGCACTTCATCTAACGTAAAAAAACCGTTAGCAGGTTGGGAAACATCCACACTATCACCGACGTTCAATGCTGCTAAGGCATTCGATAATCGACCATTTGGCACGGTATTAAAAAACACTTCAACATCCGGTTCATCAGGCGCGTTTACCAGCGAATACGATTTAGCAATCAGTTGGATTTCACTGTTTACCGTGACGGGCAATTGCAAGCGCACAAATTGCCCCGCTTTAAACGGCATCAACTCCGCCTGAATCCGTAACGAGAACAAACGCGGAGTCCATTCGTGCAAACTCAACACCGTTCCCGTTACCCAACTCGAACGCATTACCGTCATGTTACACCTCCGACTAAAACCTAGTGTTTCACTAAACTTTAGCGCGGAATAACGTTCATGCCGAAAAACCTCACTCGCCGAAAGCTAAAGCGCGACCATCCACCGTCACAGGCATTCCCAACATGGTTTGCGCGACGGCTTCAGCAATGCGAATCCCGTCCACACCAGCGGATAAAATACCGCCCGCGTAACCTGCACCTTCACCCGCAGGGAATAACCCTTTGACATTCAAACTTTGCAAATCGTTACCGCGTGTCATGCGTAAAGGCGACGAGGTGCGCGTTTCTACACCCGTTAATACCGCGTCATACAAGGAAAAACCTTTGATTTGCTTGTCAAACGCGGGCAAAGCTTCACGAATTGCCTCAATCGCATAAGATGGCAAACTGGTGGCTAAATCGGTCAGCGTTACTCCCGGCTGATAGGAGGGTTCAACCGCCCCCAATTGCGTAGACGGAATGCCCTTAATGAAATCACCGACCAATTGCGCAGGCGCGTTGTAATTCCCGCCGCCGAGTTCAAACGCGCGGGATTCCCAAACGCGCTGAAATTCCAGTCCTGCTAATGGCGATCCAGGATAATCTGCTGGGGTAATACCCACCACGATTCCCGCATTGGCATTGCGTTCGGCACGCGAATATTGGCTCATACCATTCGTTACCACGCGGTTCGGCTCGGAAGTCGCCGCCACCACTTGTCCACCGGGGCACATGCAAAAACTGTAAACCCCACGTCCATTTTTCGCGTGATGAACGATTTTATAATCCGCCGCACCCAGCAAACCGTTACCCGCGTATTTGCCAAAACGGGCTTGGTCAATCAATGATTGCGGGTGTTCAATGCGGAAACCCAGTGAAAACGGCTTTTGTTCCATGAAAACGCCGCGTTCATGCAGCATTTTAAATGTATCGCGTGCGCTGTGCCCCAAAGCAAAGATGACGTAATCGGAGCGCAATTGCTCGCCATTGGCTAATACAACACCCCGCAAATGCCCGTTTTCGATGAATACATCCGTGACTTGTTGCTGAAAACGAATTTCACCGCCCAAGCTTTCAATCTCGCGGCGAATGTTTTCCACCATTTTCACCAAGCGAAACGTACCAATGTGCGGCTTACTCACATACAAAATTTCTTCTGGCGCACCCGCTTTCACAAACTCGGTTAACACCTTACGCCCGTAATGTTTGGGGTCTTTGATTTGGCTGTATAATTTGCCATCGGAAAATGTTCCCGCACCACCTTCACCAAATTGCACATTCGATTCGGGATTCAGAACATTATTACGCCACAACCCCCAAGTATCCTTAGTGCGCTCGCGGACTTTTTTGCCGCGTTCCAAGATCAGCGGACGAAACCCCATTTGCGCCAATACCAAACCCGCTAACATGCCACACGGGCCAAATCCAATCACAATGGGGCGTTGTGCCAAATTTTCCGGCGCATTGGCAACGAAATGGTAACGGGTATCCGGTGCAATCCGTACATGCGGGTCTTGTTCAAACCGCGCTAATACTGCCGCCTCATCCGCTACCACCGCATCAATCGTGTAAACTAACTTAATCGCGTGGCGTTGCCGCGCATCGTAGCCACGCTTAAACACCGTAAAATGCTGTAACGCATCCGGCATAATGCCTAAACGATTAACAATGGCGGTTGGTAAATCTTCAGCAGCATGTTCCAGCGGCAAGCGCAACTCAGTCAGACGTATCATGGGGAAAACGCATCACAATCAACAAAACGCCTGAGTATATCACCACAACCAATAGCCGTCAGAAATCACCAACGGCTACTGAACGCTTAATAAAGTAGTGCTATTAGTTGCCGCCGAGTGTATTACCTTGGAATTGTGCATCGGTGAGGATTCGCGGATTCGTTTCATCTGCCGCGACTACGCTAGTCTCTTGCACAAACGTTCGATACGCAGGGTAAACGTTAAAACCATCTCCCTGAGCCGCGCCGTATTGCCCCGCAAACATCGACCAATTTGTTTCTTTGTCTTCATTAAACCAAGCAATCATACGAACGTCATTGGTCTTCACATAATTGGCTAATTGTGTAATCCACGCATCTTTCGCAGCGGCATCAATCCCTGTTGTGGTAGTTGCTGTCGAAGCTACTTCGGTAATAGCGACGGGTTTAGTTGGAGAAAGTGTGGCCATACGTCCCCGCATATTTGCAAAAACTTGAGCAGGTGTTTGCCAGCTAGACCAAGGCATCGCTTGCCCCCAATTGTAACCATCCAACCCTATCCAATCCACATACGCATTGCCTGGGTAATAGGCTTCTGCGGTAAATGCGCCGACATCCGTATTATTGACCGACCAAATCCATTGCACATGCGCATTATCCAAGCCTTGCGCATTCACACGCTGATGAACACGTCGCCACATCGAGACATAATCTGCTGGCGAACTCACACCTGTTTGCGCACTCCACGGATACCAGTTGCCATT
>CAZTUZ010000170.1:0-6121 GCA_964617055.1 uncultured Thiothrix sp. | reverse complement strand
GCAATCCGGTAAACGGTTTTTCGACTGATACCATGCTTTTCCCCAATGGCTTCCATTGAAAGAATGCCTATCTTCACGTCAGCTTTAACTGCTTCCATTTGCCCTACATCTAACTTAGCCTTGCGCCCAAACTGCACGCCCTTGGCTTTGGCTGCCTTGCGTCCTTCATCGGTTCTGGCATTAATCAGGTCACGTTCAAAGTCAGCGATAGAGCCAAGGATATTGAACATTAGCTTACCCGTCGGTGTGGTGGTGTCCATGCCTGCTTGGTCTAGCACTTTGAACCCCACACCCTTGTTATCCAGTTCACGCACGATCTGCCATAGGTCGCCCATTGAACGCGCCAAACGGTCTAGCTTGGTAATTATCAGCACATCCCCTTTTCTGGCAAACTTCAAACAGGCTTGTAACTGTTCGCGGTTTTCGGCTGATTTGCCGCTTTGCTTTTCGCTGAATATTTCTTCGCAACCTTCCGCCTTTAACTTGGTCAATTGCGTGTCATAATCCTGTCCGGTAGTTGAAACCCTTGCGTATCCGATTTTCATTTCATGCCGCCTTGTCGTCTATCAAAACTGTGTATTAACTTGCGTCGATTGTGGCATAAATCCTAAAACAAGAGACACAATATTTTGACACAACTTATGACACACCTCAAACCCGCATTTTATGCCCTACAACAGCCTTCCTTTGAATGTGTCATATATCTAAAAGTTTTGATACAGTGATGATGCAGACACAAAAAAGCCGCAACGAGTGCGGCTTTGCGGTGTTGGTGATGCAGTTTAGGCAGCGGCTTTCCAGCCATCACCCGTGCTTTCCATTTCCATCCGTTGAATGTGGCGTGCATGGTCGAGTTTGCCTAAGCGTTCAACCAAGACACGCACATAGGTATTACCCTGAATGTGTTCACGATAGACCAGACGCAATACACGATCAGCCGCCGAGGTAATGGGCTGGCGTTGGTTTTCCCAGTTTCTAATGGTGGATTCGCTTACGCCTAAAACTTCACTGAGCATGTCTTGTGACAGGTCTAATTCTTTGCGTAAAAAGCGGATTTCTGCCCCATTTAACAAGGGTTCGTTATCGGTGATGAACAGCCCAATGGTGTTATGCAAACCTGTAACATCGGCAATGGCAACCGCTTCGCCATAGGCTGTTTGTTTGATCTGAAAACCATTGCGTAACCAAACGTTATCCAGACCACAGCTTTGATAGTGAAATAGTTCAGACATAGCCTTTCCCTTATTTGATTACGGTAATGATAACGGCAAAATTTCCGTCATCGTCTTGGTCGACAGCGACCGCCACACGAACGTATTCCCCTGCGGTGAAAAGCTTTAGACGCATTGCCCAAGAACCACGAGGGTCTTGCGCAGGTTCTTCTTCAAACGTTCCTCGCTGCAAACATCGCAATACCTGAACCCGCGTAATGTCGCGTTCAATCATACGCTGTTCAGCATGTCTGGTGAAAAAGACGCGCCCACCATCTTGAGCTAATGCTTTCAGTATGGCTTTTGCCTGTTGTGGGGTCATACTACTTCCCTGAGTGTTAAGCGTTAAATCTTAACGCTTTCCAAGACTTTTGCATAGTTTTAATGTAACACCACAAAAAAAGCCGCAACGGGTGAGGCTGGGTGAATGATGGCGATAGCGGGTTTAGTAGTGGTAACGGCATTGGGCGATATAAAGGCTACCGTCTTCGACTTTGTACACAATGCGGTGTTCTTCGGTGATACGGCGTGACCAGTAGCCAGACCATTGATGTTTGAGTGGTTCGGGCTTGCCGATACCTTCAAAGGGGTTGCGCTTCATGTCTTTGATAATGTCGTTAATGCGCTTTAATACCTTGCGGTCGGTTTGTTGCCAATAGCAGTAATCGTCCCATGCGTCATCCGCCCAACAGAGAATCATGTACCGATCTCCACAATGTCCCGCACCACACCGCGCTTGCTTTCCAGTTGGGCAATGGCACGGTTGAGGCGTTCAGCATTTTTTGGGCTGGCGGCAAGGTGTGCGGTTTCCATGTAGGCATTGTATTCGTCCAAGGAAATCAGCACCGCAGGCGTGCCATTTTGTCGGGTGATTAACAGCGGCGTGCGGTCTTGCTCGACCTTATCCAAAGCATGGGTAAGGTTTTTTCTGAATTCTGAGTAGCTGATGGCTTCCATTGTGGTGTTTCCCATTATTTAAGTACAAATAGTTGTACTTAGGTTAGGCACAAAACACAAGCCTAAGTTTCTTGCAAAGCAAGCGGGTGAAATGGTTTGTTTATTCGATGATGGTAGCGAGAATGTCGAGCACTTCATTCACAATGCTGTCAGGTACGGTTTCTATTTTGCGTGCGCCGCGACTGTCTAAATCCAGCATTCGCACGGCACTGACCAAGACGACACCTTGCGTTTCTGTACCACTGCCCATTAACGGTACGGTAAAACCTGCAACCCGCGCCAAATTACCGTCTTGTGTTATGGGGGCAACCAATGCTGTGCCTAGGGTATTGTTGACTTCACGAGTGGATAACACCAAGGCGGGACGCATTTCGCCCTGTAATTCTCGCCCCACGGTTGGGTTCAGGCTTACGCGCACAATGTCGCCACGTTCAAAACCACCGCGCTTTACCATACTTCGTTTCCTTGGGCGGGTGCGTTGTCCCATTCCTTGATAGCGGGTGGCAATGGTGCGGATGGGTCACATTTTGCGAGAAGTTCTGCCAGTTGGTAGTTCTTACGGGTGCGTTTGGCTTTGGGTTGCAAGGTAAGCCGATCACCGTCTAAGTTGAGTTCCACTTGTGCGCCTGCACTTAACCCTAATAGCGTTAGCCATTGCTTGGGAATAACGACTGCTACGGAATTGCCCACCGCCCTCAATGTTGCTGTTGTCATGCGTTCACCTTGTTAGTACTGCTATCGAATGGTTTCAGCATAACATAGTTTTACAAAAAGAAAATTACAGCGAGTTAGGCACAAAAAAGCCGGAACGTGTCCGGCTCGGTGGTATTGGTGATGCAGTTTAGGCGGCGTGTGTATTACCGTGATTCGGCATGATAGCGAAACGAAACCCAAGACCACGCATGATCATGGATAATGTGTCGTAATGTGGATTGCCTTGGTCTGACAACGTTTTATAGAGGCTTTCACGGTTTAATCCGGTAATCTCTGCCAACTTTGCTATGCCACCCTTCGCGATTGCGACGTTACGCATTGCCAACAACAACACGCGATTATCACCATCCTCAATCGCTGCGTTTAAATACTCGATAATGTCTTCATCAGTTTTGAGGTAGTCGCTACTACTGTAAGGTACTGTTGCCATTTTTTCCCACCTTGTAATCTTTCCAATACTGAATAGCTTGTTTTATATCAGCCTGTTGACTACTAACACCGCGTTGCAGGCGTTGTGTTGTGCGCTTTATCCCCTGTTTGATGCATCTGACACAAAAAGCCGCAACGGGTGCGGCTTGGTGGTTGCGGTAACGGGTTGCGGGTTTAGGCGGCTGATGGTAAGTCAGATTTGTGCATTTCTTCACGGATGATACGCCGTAAGGTTTCCTCCAACGTTTCACCTTGTTGTTTGATATGGGCTTTCAAGGCTTCATTGATCAAGCCTTGATAATTACCGCCACCTTGTACTTGATCTTTGAACCACTGAATAACATCAAGATCAAGGCGAATGGTGATTTTCTCTTTGCTAGTCTTGGCAACCGCGCCCCGTGTACCCTTACTAAAGTCGTAGTGTTCTTTCATATATGGCTTTTGTACATACACTGCATTGAGCTGTCAAGCAACACAACCCGCTTAAACTTTCTGCTTTGCGGCTAGGATGCGCCCCGCGTGTTCGCGTTCTGGCTGGATAATCACGCCGTTTTCTGTACCGTCAAGATCATAGCGCACGCCACCTGCACCAATATTTTGCAAGTAGCGGGTGTTGTGGGTGTGGTAGTGCAACAGTTTTTGCACCACGCGCTTGCTGGCAGATAGTTGCAGGTCGTTGATGTGCTTGAACAGTTGCTTTTCAATACCAAGCGCAAGCGGCTGGTATTCACGCCACACTTTGTAATTGTTGAGCGAGTCATTCACTTCTTTAGCACGCAACTCGCTAGGCGGTGTTTTTTTGGGTTTGGGCGGCTGGCGTTTGCGGTTGGGTTTTGGCTTTTTCTGCTTAGGTTGTTTGGGCTTGATTGTCCCCGCTTTTTGTACGCCGCTAAGGTCTTCACGGCGAATGATGCGTTTAGCACCGCGTTGCAGGGTTGGGGTTGCGGCTGGAGTCACTGCAAGGGTGGCAGGGGTTGCGGCTGGAGTCGCTGGCGTGGCGGTACTATCCGGTACAGTGCGCTTGATGGTTAGGGTTTTCTTTGGTGCATCGCTTGCCGCTGGCGTGGCGGTACTATCCGGTACAGTGCGCTTGATGGTTAGGGTTTTCTTTGGTACATCGCTGGCGGATTCGGTTGCCGCTGGTGTGCTACGTTTCAGCGTTAAGGTTTTTTTGGGTGTGTCGCTCATGATGGACTCGCTCGTGGTGGCAAGGTTTTCCCCCACGATCTAACGTAGGGGTATTGTATGACGGCTTAGTGTATCAGGTTTTGGTTCGCGCAAAATTGCCAATAATAACCTGACCGCGCGCTTGTTGTGTGTCGAGAAAATCCGCCCACCATTGCATCATTTCAATGCGTTGGGGTAAGTATTGCGCCATGTAATTGTAAGCCCCTGCTACTTTGTTACGTTCACTGTGGGCAAGCTGGCGTTCGATAATGTGCGGTGGATAGCCATTATCGTGCAAAAGACTGGAAGCCAAGGCGCGGAAGCCGTGAATGGTGGTTTTGTCTTTCCAACCCGTATGCCGCAAGACACTGAGTAAGGCATTTTGGCTTAGTGCTTTGTTGGGGTGATGGGTGTAGAAAATCAAGCGCGAGTCGCCCGTGAATACCCGCAATTCTGCCAACAGCGTCAGGGCTTGCCGCGATAGCGGGATAATGTGCGCTTCACCCATTTTCATGTGCGCGGCTGGAATGTTCCATAAGCCGTTATCCCAATCTATTTCCGACCATTCCGCCATACGAATTGAGCCAGTACGCGCAAAGGTGAGTAAGGCAAATTGCACCGCACGCCGCATGATTTCGGAACGGTAGGTGGCTAAATCTTTCAGGAAGCGGGGTAAGTCTTCACAGCTCAAGGCGTTGAAATGCTTACCGCTTTCTTTGGCTTTCATGGCGACACTGAGATCAGGCACAGGGTTGTATTTCGCCCTGCCCGTTGCGACAGCGTAACGCATGACCGCGCCCAGTCGTTGCTTAACTTTCAGGGCTTTATCCAGTGCGCCACGCCCTTCCAAACGCCGAATGACTTGCAGGAAATCAAGTGCATCAAGGCTGGCAATCTGGCGTGAACCAATGAAAGGGAAAATATCCTTTTCCAGACAGCGGGATACTTGCGCGGCATTGGAGGCAGTCCAGCGGTTTAACTGATTGTCATACCACTCTAACGCAAGGGTTTGAAACGTTACGCCAGCGGCTTGTAACTTTTGCCGCTGCTTTTCGGTATTCGGGTCAATGCCTTGCTTGATCAGTCCCTTGATTTCATACAGCACGGTTTTTGCCTGAATCAGGCTAATGTGGGGTGGCTTTTTGTTATCACGGAACTCACCAATGGTATACACGGTTTGTTTTTTGGTCGTGGGATTGAGGTAACGATGCAGCCAATACTTACCGCCAAGTGGTCTAACTTCCAGTTGCAAGCCGTCACCAAAGGACAAGCGGTACAACTTTTCGCGGGGTTGCGCATTCTTTGCCTGCATGTCCGTGCTGGCGTAATGTGTAGCTTTTTTGGGCATAAGGGATTCATACAGCTAGGTTTAACGCGGCTTGCAGGCTGGCTACTACATGCCGTACTACATTCAAAATGCACTTGAATGGCGAAACCTAACGTTACTACATGCCGCTACTACACGAAAAATTCAACTGTAAGCACATAACCGCGCACAACAAAGCACACGCAAAACCGTGTAACTAACGCTTTTAAAGGGATTTTGGGTGATTTTTGGGATAAGTGGGAATGAAGGTAAACAGGTACTTGGAGCGGGTGAAGGGAATCGAACCCTCGTATGCAGCTTGGGAAGCTGCCGTTCT
>CAZTUZ010000169.1:3836-6172 GCA_964617055.1 uncultured Thiothrix sp. | reverse complement strand
AGATTGGGCAACACACCTTGTTGGACTCGAGTTGACCGCTCAATATGGTCTTGATCATGCTCAAACGCTTGCCATTTTATTGCCACCAATGCTGCTGATTCGGCGTGATAGTAAGCGTGCTAAATTACTTCAATACGCAGAACGGGTTTGGCAAATAACCGATGGTGACGAAGATACTCGTATTGAACAAGCAATTGAACAAACACGTCAGTTCTTTGAAAGTTTAGGTGTGAAAACACATTTGGGGGATTATGGTATTGGAGCAGATGCCATTGATGAATTGATTCAGCAATTACAAAACCATGGTATGACCCAGCTTGGTGAACGGCAAGATGTAACACTAGCCATTAGCCGTCAGGTTTTGGAAGCCAGTTTGTGATATTTTTGAATCGGTGAGGGTAATTTTATGTCGATTCCAGCCTATTTTATTTTTGATGTGAAAGTTAAAGAAAATTGTCACCACTACTCAGCACCATTTATTTATTGTCAGGAATAATTCATGAAAACGTTAGTTATTGTCTCACATCCCTATTTTGAGCGTTCACATTTTATTAAAGCCTTGCAGCAAACGGCGGAATCTCTACCTAATGTCACGGTGCGGAATCTGGAATCTTTGTACGGTCATGATGTGAAGGCGTTTGATATTGCAGCAGAACAACAAGCACATGAAGCGGCAGATCGTATTATGTATTTGTTTCCTGTGCATTGGTTTAATGTGACACCCATGCTAAAAGCCTATCTCAACGAAGTTTGGGCGTATGGTTGGGCATTTGGTTCGGGCACGGCGTTAAAAGGTAAAACCTTGCAATTGGTGGTGACAGCGGGAGGCAGCGAACAAAATTATCAGGCGGGGTTTGATTCTATGGACACGGTATTAATGCCCATGAAAATCTCTGCTGATTATGTGGGGATGCAATACTTGCCTGCATTAGCCTTTTACGATGCTAAAGAGCCGACAGATGCAACCTTAAAAGCCATGCAGCAAACCTTTGCTGATTATTTAAAACAAACGGAAGTTTAATCCAAAGCAATAGCAGGGTGATTGTTGTGAGGCGGATAGCGGATAATATAAACCCGTTGTTACTAGGTTCGTGTTTATGTGTTTCGTGTTATTGGCTATTCATCAGCACCCTGATTACCCATTGGTATTGGCGGCGAACCGCGATGAATTTTTTCACCGTGCGGCGTTGCCATTGCAGGCATGGCAGGATTTGCCGGAGATTGTGGGTGGGCGCGATGTGGAATCGACGGGTTCGTGGTTGGCGGTGAATCGCGTGACGCGGCGTTTGGCATTGGTGACGAATTACCGCGCTGGTATTCCGCAACCCGCCGCCCGTTCGCGGGGTGTGTTGGTGCGCGATGTGCTTACGACAACTGCCGCTACATCGGTTTGTTTGCAGCAATTGGCGGCAGAACAGCAGCTTTACGGCGGTTTTAATTTGCTGATGGGGGAATTGCCCGATCAGTTATGGTTTTTTTCTAACCGCAATGCACAGCCAGCGCAAGCGGTTACGGCGGGGATTCATGCTTTGAGCAATGCGTCTTTGGATACGCCGTGGGTGAAAGTGCAGCGCGGTAAACAGCGTTTTCATGCCGTGCTGGCGCAAACGGGGCAGGCGTTGGTTGATGGTTTATTCGATTTGCTGACGGATACAACGCCAGCGGCGGATGCGGATTTACCCGATACGGGCATTGGTTTGGAAAAAGAACGGTGGTTATCGTCGATTTTCATTACGGGCGAACAGTATGGCACGCGCTGTTCTAGCGTGTTGTTGTTGGATAACGCGGGGCAACTGCATTGTTATGAGCGCACGTTTGCCCCGATGGGGTTGGCGATCAGTACGGTATTGTTGCAGTCAGGTTTGTGATGTCGTAAAGCTAACAAAACGTCTTGAATCCTTCATCCTTATACCCAAGGTTTTTATATAGGTTTATAATAATAAAGGATTTTATTTTCATGGCATGAAACCTGCTGTGCAGCAGTCATTTGTTCATTCATGAAATTAGGAGAACCCCATGTTGCTGGATACCTACAAAGCGCAAGACCTGATTTGGTTGACCACGGTTAATGCAAAAACAAAAAGTGGGCAATACGCTTTTCGTGGCGATTTGGTCGTGAAAGAAGGCGAAATGAACGAAGCCGCAGGCAAACGCAACCCACCTATCGCCATGATCAAGGAAGCCGTGATATTGGCAACCGAAGATAAATTGCTGATGGTGGTGGGTAACTTCGCTGATGTAAACGAATTACCTGAATTTGTGTCGCGTTTCACCGCCGATTTAGCTGACGAATGCAAACCCGTGTTCTACGTCGACAATATCAAGGAAAGCATGGT
>CAZTUZ010000169.1:0-3826 GCA_964617055.1 uncultured Thiothrix sp. | reverse complement strand
GTCGATGGGCGTGCCTACACCTTATTACCCATTATTTCGGGCATGATTTGGAACGAATTACTCGACCTGTGCTACTTGGAGAAGTCTGATCTGAAAGGGCAATCCACCGAAGATAAAGTCGTTACGGCTTACAAAGCTTTGAAAGATTTCAAACCCAAATTCAAAACCGTGTCGCTGGATGAAGCCTTAGCAGCGCGTACCGAGGCCAAACGAGAAGCGTGGGGCGCGGTATAAACCGTTGCATAATCAATGTCATGGCGGGTGGTTCTGTTACCCGCTATTTCCCGCAGCATGAGGATGTGCCATGAGCAATAAAACACTGGAGAAAATCCAGCAGCAAGTCGACGAAAATCCGGTCATTATCTATATGAAAGGCACGCCCACCGCGCCCGAATGTGGCTTTTCAGGGAAAGCCGTTGCGTATTTAAATCAAACAGGCGCGGAATACGCTTACGTTAATGTGCTGAAATCGCCGTTCATTTACGAATACTTGCCGCGTTTTTCGCAATTCCCCACCTTTCCGCAAGTCTTCGTTGGTGGCGAATTAATCGGTGGCAGCGACATTGTAGAAGCAATGTACAATTCCGGCGAATTACAGACCCTGCTTGCAGACCTCGTGAAGCAGGGGAAATTGCCAGAACTGACCATTCCCGCTACAACAGCCGTAGAACCTAGCAAGCCAACCAGTAATCTGGTGCAGTTAGGGTAATGCTTATGTAATACCGCTAAGGAGTCAATCATGAACGTGATCGTATTAGGCAGTGGCGTAATTGGTGTCAGCACTGCGTATTACCTCGCCCAACAAGGGCATAACGTTAGCGTGATTGACCGCCAACCCGCCGCCGCAATGGAAACCAGCTTTGCGAATGCGGGGCAAGTGTCAGCGGGGTATGCCGCGCCGTGGGCTGCTCCTGGTTTGCCGCTGAAAGCCCTGAAATGGATGCTATTGGATAAACGCAGCCCATTAGTGATTCACCCAACCATGGACCCAGCAATGTGGCGGTGGTTGTGGTTAGCATGGCGCAATTGTAGTGCGGATAGTTACCATTTCAACAAAGCCAGCATGGTGCGCTTAGCGGAATATAGCCGCGATTGTTTGCGCGAGTTACGCATAAAAACGGCTATTGAATACGACCAACGTAGTCGCGGGACGTTGCAATTGTTCCGCACGTCACAGCAATTGGAGAGTATTGACAAGGATGTCACCACTTTGCAGGAACAGGGTGTGTCATTCCAAGTGTTGGATAAAGCAGGCGTGATTGAACACGAACCTGCTTTAGCCGATTCGGTTGATAAATTCGTGGGCGGTTTGCGTTTGCCTGAGGATGAAACAGGGGATTGTTTTAAGTTTACCCAAGCTTTAGCCGAACTTGCTGCACAACGCGGAGTGCGGTTTCAATATGGCGTACACATTCAACATTTGTTACACGATGAATTGGGTATTACGGGGGTGAAAACAGGGCAGGGTACGTTCAAAGCCGATGCCTATGTGGTGGCGTTGGGAAGTTACTCACCGCTATTGCTCAAACCGTTGGGGATTCGTTTACCCGTTTACCCGCTGAAAGGGTATTCCCTGACGTTACCCATCTTAGACGCTGCTCATGCCCCTGAATCCACCGTTTTGGATGAAAGCCACAAAACCGCGATTACCCGTTTGGGTGAGCGGATTCGCGTTGGCGGTACGGCAGAATTGGGTGGCTTTAACCTGCATTTAACCCCTGAACGTTGTGAGATTTTACGTCATGTGGTGGAGGATTTGTTTGCAGGTGGAGGCGATTTCACGCAAGCCAAATATTGGTGCGGTTTGCGTCCTGCTATGCCGGATGGTCGTCCGCGTTTGGGGGCGACTCCTTATTTAGGGCTGTATCTTGCGACTGGACACGGCACATTAGGCTGGACAATGGCAGCAGGGACGGGGCGTATCGTGGCGGACATGATCAGCGGTCGCACGCCCGATATTGACATGACAGGTTTAACCTTGGAGCAAACTCGCCCATGAACGACACCCGCCTTGCCACGGTTTACGCCTACCATCAACGCACCAAGCATTCCCTGCAAGCCTACGCCAAAGGGCCGCAATACCTCGATTGGGATCAACAGCCCAACCCGTTTCGCCGTTTTGCGGGTGCGCCCTTGGTAGAATTACCGTTGTTGGGGATGGAGGGAAATCTCACCAACATAGCTGCGTTACTCGAACTGTCGATGGGTTTGTCGGCGTGGAAACAATACGGCTCTGAGCGTTGGGCATTGCGCTGCAACCCCTCTAGCGGTAATTTGCACCCCACCGAATGCTACGTTGTCGCCAGCGGTATCGATGGTTTAGGCGATGGTGTGTATCACTACGCGCCGCGCGAACACGCCTTGGAATTACGCGGTACATGGGCGCAAACTACGACACAACCGCAGCTTTTGCTCGGTTTAAGCAGCATTGCATGGCGCGAAGCGTGGAAATACGGCGAACGGGCGTTCCGTTATGTGCAACTTGATGTTGGTCATGCTTTGGGCGCAATTCGTTACGCCGCCGCTGTATTGGGCTGGCAAATCGAATTATTGCCCGTCAGCGATGCGCAAATCAGCGCGTTACTGGGGTTGGATCGGGCAGATGATTTCGTTAATGCCGAAACCGAACACCCTGATTTGCTACTGCGTGTGTTGTTCAATGACAGCGGGTGGGAGCTGCCACACATCAGCGCGTGGTTTGGCACGGCGAATGCTTTGGGTGGCTATCCGCACCCACATTGGGCAATCATCGACGACGTAACCGCCGCGACGGTACAAGATTCCCCGCTTCCCGTTACGCCACTAACTGCAACGGCCTTACCGCCGCAATCCCATTGGCTTGCGCTGATTCGTCAACGCCGCAGTGCGCAAGCCTTTACAGGCAAAGGCGAACCGCTGGCTAAAGCTGCGTTTTTCGCATTACTGCGTGCCGTGTTACCTGATGTCATGCCGTGGGATGTCTGGACATTGCCCACGCGCATTCACCCGATTTTCTTTGTGCACCGTGTTGATGGTTTACCCGCTGGATTGTATGCCTTACCACGCACGCCAACCGCGCTGCCTGATTTACAAGCCGCCTTGAACCCTGATTTTATTTGGCAACGGGTCGAAAATTGCCCCGCTGACTTACCGCTTTACCAACTCATCACCGCCGATGCGCGAAAAGCTGCCCGCACGCTTTCCTGCCATCAAGACATTGCCTCCACTAGCGCGTTTAGTTTGGGAATGCTCGCCGAATTTGACGCAAGCCTGCAACATAATGCCAGTGCGTACCGCCAGTTGTATTGGGAAGCGGGTTTAATCGGGCAAGTGCTTTACCTCGAAGCTGAACGGTATGGTGTGCGTGGCACGGGTATTGGGTGCTTTTTCGATGACAGTGTTCACGATGTTTTGGGCGTGAAAACCACGCAATGGCAAAGTTTGTACCATTTTACGGTCGGTACACCTGTGATTGATTCGCGCCTTCAAACCCTACCGCCTTACGCGCATTTGCCGCTAGAACGCCAACCGGAGTCATGACATGACCGAAGCCGAAGAAATGGATTACCTGAGAAATCGCATTGCACTGGTTTTTGCCCGCCGCGAAAGCCTCAAGGCTGATTTAGAAACGGGCAAACTGCGCCCACATGAGGGGTTCGCCGCGCTCGAAAACGTTGATGCGGAACTCTCCGTGCTCGATTTACGCTTCAAAACTTTGTGGGATAAACAACATTCCTGACGCACGGCAGGGTGGTTATTTACAACCTCGATTGGGCAATGTGGAACACTCGATCTTGACTTTCTTCTTCGTCGCCGTGGCTAAGAATTTGCAGTCTGCATCGCCATC
>CAZTUZ010000168.1:0-6175 GCA_964617055.1 uncultured Thiothrix sp. | reverse complement strand
CAACATTGGTGCGCGGATCATCGGTTTTTCCACCGAACAGATGATGGATATTTACCAAATTCGTGAAGCTATGGAAGGATTAGCCGCACGTTTAGCGGCTGAAAACATGAACTCCGAAGAGCTGGGGCGGTTGCGCAAACTGCTTGAGCGTCACGGTGAACAGATCACCGATGAGCAAGCTTGCCCACAACAAGACGTGGATTTGGATTTCCATTCTTGTATTATCCACGGCAGCAAAAACCAGCGTCTGGTTCGTATGTTGTGCCAAGATTTGTATGATCTGGTACGGTTTTACCGTTTCCGTCTTAAATCTGGGTTCGACCGTAGCGAGCAAGCTTATCAGGAACATGCCCTGATCGTTTCAGCGATTGAACGACGCGATGGGGAAATGGCTGAAACACTAATGCGCCACCATATCCGAGCTTCTCGTGATTATGCGCGGCAGTGTATTGAGTCCATGCCCAAAGAGGAATTGAACACATAGAACGGGAACCATTATGAAGAGCAAGCGACCTCTATCTCCACACCTGCAAGTGTATAAACTGCCACTGCCAGCCCTCCTATCCGTTTTGCATCGGGGTACGGGCGCGGCATTAGGTGTTGGCACGTTGTTAGTGACGTGGTGGTTGGCATCCGTGGCAGGTGGCCCGGAAGCGTTTGAAAGTTCCAGTGCGGTTCTGGGTTCTTTCTTAGGTTCATTGGTACTGTTTGGCTGGTCATGGGCACTGTTCTATCACCTGTGTAATGGTATCCGCCACTTAATGTGGGACGTAGGTTTCGGTTATGACATCCCAACCACTTTCCTGACAGGTAAAGTCGTTGTTGGCGCGTCATTTGTACTGACTGTTCTGCTGTGGCTGGTTGCCTAAGCCCATTCCATCGACTTTAAGGAACACACATGAGTTTGTTAGCACCGATTAAGAAAGCCCGTGGTCTGGGTTCTGCAAAAGACGGGGTTCACCACTGGTGGATGCAGCGCGTTACTGCGATTGCCCTCGTTCCTCTGACCCTATGGGTGGTTTTCTCTGTCGCTTCTATGAGCGGTCAAGATTACGAAGCTGTCCAAGCATGGTTAAGTAAACCATTCACCACAGCGATGTTCGCACTGTTTATTTTCACTTCTTTCTATCACGCTGCATTAGGTTTGCAAGTGATTATCGAAGACTACGTTCACAATGAAGCGGTTAAATTTGCTGCATTGATTGGCGTGAAACTGGTGCTTGCGCTGTTGGGTACTGTCAGTGTTGTTTCTGTACTGCGCGTTGCATTTGCAGGCTGATCCGATTCATAGAGGCTAGAAATCGAAATGTCCGACTATAAAATTGAATATCATACCTATGACGTAGTAGTAGTAGGTGCAGGTGGTGCTGGTCTGCGTGCCACATTCGGTATGGCTGTGCAAGGTTTGTCCACCGCTTGTATCACTAAAGTTTTCCCTACCCGTAGCCACACGGTTGCGGCTCAAGGCGGGATGTCCGCTGCTTTGGGCAACATGGGTCCTGACAAATGGCAGTGGCACATGTATGACACCGTAAAAGGTTCTGACTGGCTGGGCGACCAAGACGCAATTGAATACATGTGTCGTGAAGCCATCCCAGCGGTTATCGAACTGGAACATCAAGGTGTACCGTTCTCGCGTACTGAAGAAGGGCGTATTTACCAACGTCCATTCGGTGGCATGACCACGGAATTCGGTAAAGGCATTGCGCACCGTACTTGTGCGGCGGCTGACCGTACTGGTCACGCGATTTTGCACACGCTGTATCAACAATCCCTGCGTCACAATGCAGAGTTCTACATTGAACACTTTGCGACTGACCTGATCATGGACGACGAAGGCGTTTGCCGTGGCGTTCTGGCATGGGATTTAGGCACGGGTATCCTGCGCGTGTTCCGTGCGCAAACCGTAGTATTGGCGACAGGCGGTTACGGTCGTGCGTACTTCTCTGCGACTTCTGCTCACACTTGTACAGGTGACGGTAATGGCATGGTGACTCGTGCTGGCTTGCCATTACAAGACATGGAGTTCACCCAATTCCACCCAACGGGTATCTACGGTTCAGGCTGTTTGATTACGGAAGGGGTGCGTGGTGAAGGTGGTTATTTAACCAACTCACTGGGCGAACGCTTCATGGAACGTTACGCACCAAACGCCAAAGACTTGGCTTCGCGTGACGTTGTAAGCCGCTCCATGACCATCGAAATCAACGAAGGTCGCGGTGTAGGTCCTAAAGCTGACCATATCCACATCCACTTAGAACACTTAGGTGCGGATGTTATCCATGAGCGTCTGCCAGGTATCGCTGAAAGCGCGAAAATCTTCGCGGGCGTTGACGTAACTAAAGAACCGATTCCGGTTCTGCCAACCGTTCACTACAACATGGGTGGTATTCCAACCAACTATCACGGTGAAGTCGTCACCCTGAAAGATGGCGAACCTGACACCGTGGTGAAAGGCTTAATGGCTATCGGCGAGTGCGCGTGCGTATCCGTTCACGGTGCGAACCGTTTAGGTTCTAACTCCCTGTTAGACATCGTGGTATTCGGTCGTGCAGCGGCTAACCGTTGTGCAGCAACATTGGTTGCAGGTGCAAACCAACCGGAACTGCCAGCCAACGGCTTGAAAAAAGTGTTGGATCGTTTCGACAGCATCCGTAACGCGAAAGGCAGCAAACCGACCGCGAAAATCCGTGACGAAATGCAAGCTGCGATGCAAAAACACGCGGCGGTATTCCGTACTGGTGAATCGTTGGAAGAAGGCGCGAAAAAAATGGACGCGATCTATGCCAGCTTCAAAGACGTGGGCTTACAAGACCGCAGCTTGATCTGGAACTCCGACTTAATGGAAACTTTCGAGTTAGCCAACCTGTTGGATTGCGCACAAGTGTCCATGTACTGCGCTCTGAACCGCAAAGAAAGCCGTGGTGCACATGCGCGTGAAGACTTCCCAGACCGTCACGACGAAGAGTGGATGAAACACACCGTCGCGTGGATTGATGAAGCGGGTAAAGTGGCTATCGACTACCGTCCGGTTCACACCTACACGCTGACTGACGAAATCGAATACATCGCACCGAAAAAACGCGTTTACTAAGGGAGCATAGCCATGGCTGAATTTAAATTGCCTGCCAACTCGGTTGTTAAAGAAGGCAAAACGTGGGCTGCCCCGGCGGGTGCGACTCGCGTCAAAAATTTCCGTATTTACCGTTACGACCCAGACAGCGGACAAAACCCACGCTGGGACACTTACGGCATTGATTTAGACAACTGCGGTCCGATGGTATTGGACGCTTTGTTGAAAATCAAAAACGAAATCGACCCGACCTTAACCTTCCGCCGCTCGTGCCGCGAAGGTATTTGTGGCTCATGCGCGATGAACATCGGCGGTGGTAACACACTGGCTTGTATCAAAGCGATTGACGACTTTGAAGGCGACCTAACCATTAGCCCATTGCCACACATGGAAGTTATCAAGGACTTAGTACCTGATTTAACCCACTTCTATGCGCAATACGCTTCCATCAAACCGTGGATGCAAACCCAAACGCCAGCAACACCAGGGCGTGAGCGTCTGCAATCTCCAGAAGATCGTAAAAAATTGGACGGTTTGTACGAGTGTATCCTGTGTGCAAGCTGCTCAACTTCTTGCCCAAGCTACTGGTGGAATGGCGACCGTTACTTAGGTCCATCGGTACTGTTACAAGCTTACCGTTGGGTTATTGACAGCCGCGACGAAGCGACTGGCGAACGTTTAGACAATCTGGAAGACCCATTCCGTCTGTATCGTTGCCACACCATCATGAACTGCACCAACACTTGCCCTAAAGGTTTGAACCCTGCTAAGGCAATTGGTGAGTTGAAAAAAATGATGGTTGAACGTCGTTAAGGCAAACATCATGAGCGAACTTTCCCGCCTAAAAATGCGCTGTCGGCGCGGCATGAAAGAGCTGGATGTGGTGTTCGGGGTTTACCTCGAACGCCACTACCCTACCGCTGATGAACAAGAACGGCAACGTTTAAACGAATTGCTGGACATGCAAGACCCGTTGCTGTTTGGGATGATACTGGGATTAGACCCCGTACCATCACCCTATGAAGACCTGATTCAGAAACTGAGGCAGGTACATGCTTGATCCTCAATTTGAGGAACGGATGGTACGCCTACGTTGGGCGTGCCGCCGTACTTTGCAAGTGTTGGATCGCCCATTAGGTTCATTTTTGCGCGATTGCTATCGTACACTCCCCATGTCAGAACAGTTTGCGTTTGAGCGCTTACTACAAGCCAAAGATCAAGACATCCTCGATTGGATCATCGGTAATCGCCGCACCTTAGATAGTGGCGTGCAGGCTATTGCTGAAAAAATTCGAGCTCACGACAACCAAATGGTCGGAGGAAATCCCCATGCCTGAACTGATTGACTTGTCTGCACAAGCGGCTTACACCCACTTACAGTCAACACCGAACAGTCTTTTGATTGACATTCGCTCGACTTCCGAATTTTTATTCGTCGGACACCCGACTGATGCCGTACACATTGCATGGTTGGACGAACCGGATTGGGAAATCAACCCTGACTTCGTTCCCACCATTAAACGTTTAATCGAAAGCCGTTGCAAAGGTGTTGACCCATATAACGATGCCACCATTATCCTCATTTGCCGCAGCGGTAAACGCAGTTTTGATGCAGGATATGCCTTAATCGAAGCCGGATTTGAAAAAGTCATGCATGTTCACGAAGGTTTTGAAGGTGTATTGGACGCAAATCGGCATCGTTCTACGGTTAATGGTTGGCGCTTTCAGGGGCTACCGTGGGAGCAATCATAACCGTTTATTAGCCAGCCCCATCAACGATAACGGAACGATTCATTGTTTTTTAAGCAGCAACTTGCTGAATTTCCATTTATATTAGCCATAATCATACCCAAAGCAACCTGATTAATAAGTAAATTAGTCGGGTTTCTCCTGCCAGTTATCCTATTTGTATCAATTTTTCATCGAAAAATCATTCGATTGCAAATCCAAGTGTTAGATACTATAACCTACTGTACGTTTTTCGATACATTGTCTCACACAAATAATCAATCAAAGGAGTTCCCCCCTGTATGAAACTGAAATCATTGCTCGTATTATTGCTGGCAGGCATCTGGGGTGTCGGTAGCTGGTGGTGGTATACTTGCAAAATCAAGGGATTTTGCGGTGCGGATGTGAAAACGGCACAAGTTGCGGCTGGTGTAGCCAGTGGTGGAGCTGCCTTATCATCGGGTGCGGGAAACAGCTCTGCGACAGATAGCACAAAAGACAGTGACAACGATGGCATTCCAGACCTTAAAGAAGTCGAATTAGGCCTGAACCCTAATAATGCTGATACCGATGGTGATGGCGTTGCCGATGGCAAAGAAATTGCCTTGGGTCTGAAAGCCAACCAAGAGGACACCGATAGCGATGGCATTTCCGACGCGATCGAATTAGCCCAATCATCACAGGACACTGACGGTGATGGAAAAATTAATGCGTTAGACAACGATGATGACGGTGATGGTGTATTGACGGCTGACGAACGCCCTGATCCAAACGGTGATGGTAATGTTGATGACGCAACGGACAGCAATGCTAATAAAATTGCTGATTATTTAGAAAAAGGCATTAATCCGACGGCATCAACCCAAACTGCTGCCAGTGGTGATGAAAAATTAGCTGCCGAGCAAAAAGCCAAAGAGGAGGCCGACAAACTCGCCGCTGAACAAAAGGCCAAAGCAGAATCTGAGAAATTAGCCGCCGAGCAAAAAGCCAAAGACGAAGCTGACAAACTCGCCGCTGAACAAAAGGCCAAAGACGAAGCTGACAAAAAGCTTGCTGCCGAACAAAAAGCTAAGGCAGAATCCGAAAAATTAGCCGCTGAGCAAAAAGCCAAAGAGGAGGCCGACAAACTCGCCGCTGAGCAAAAAGCCAAAGAGGAAGCCAATAAAGTTACCATCGAGACCACGACTACCCAAGGCGGTGATATTGGTCCGGCGACATTACACTTCCCAACAGGTTCGGCTAATCCGGAATTGGCGACGGAAACCAAAGCTTATTTTGAGAAAGTTGCACAATACTTAAAAGATAATCCAAACAGCAAAATTACCATTGTTGGCCATACTGACAATAAAGGTGATGCTACTAAGAATAAAGCCT
>CAZTUZ010000167.1:0-6210 GCA_964617055.1 uncultured Thiothrix sp. | reverse complement strand
GGCTATTGGTAAATTGCGAGGTCTGAAGCATCAAGCAGAAAAACAGCCCACCGCCATGTCGAACGCACTGCCAGTGCGATTATCACCACCAACGGCAAGCATTCAACCTATTCTGAATCAATGGCGTGATTTATTGTTTGATTATTTTGGACCTGTTGCACCATTAATCTTCAATGATGCACTGTATGCATGGCAGCATACTGAAAGTGCAGACCAATCAAACCTGCCACGACTATTGGCATTATTGTTAGCGGAGTTTGACTCAGTAAAGGAGCGCGAAGCTTTTCAAAAACGTGCAGAGGCTGTTATGGGAAAGCGTTAGTGTAAAATGATTATGATTAAGCTAGGAGATAAGGTTATGGATAACAAAAACAGTATTCGTTCGCGTTTTAATAGTCTCTTGATAGTTGTGTATGTTTTGTCATTGTTGATTACTGTGCCTATTGTGTATTTATACACGAAGTATGATTTTTACAATCGTGCCAATCAACAGCTTTCCTTGATGAATAACATGGTACGTTCAATCAGACAATACATTACCGAAGACGTTCGCCCCGCTTTGCTGCAACAAAAGGTTGTTTACCCACCTGTTATTTCTTCTACTGTGGCAACAACACATATCGCGGAGCATTTTAAAAAGCTGCAACCAGATTATTATATTCGTGTGGTTTCGGATAATCCATTAAATAAGGCGAATTATCCAGAGCCATTGGAGCAGGATTTACTAAATCAGTTCCGACAAGATACGCAGCAAACGCTGTTAATTCGTGAAGGCAGTGTAAAAGGTCAGCCCTATTTATTATCAGCAAATCCCACGGTAAGTAAAAGTGATTGTATGCTGTGTCATAGCAAGCCGGAAGATGCACCAGCCATTATTCGCCAACAATACGGTACGCAGAGTGGTTTTAATTATAAGCTAGGAGAAGTGGTAGGTATTAATGTGATTGGTGTGCCCTTGTCTGGTATCAATAATGCGGTTGTGCATCGTAGTTTAGGGGTGGTTGGTATTCTGACTTGTTTATTCATGTTAATGTTAATCTGGGTGAATTGGATGGTGCGTACACAAATTCTGATGCCCATCGAAGATATTACTATTGCAGCACAAGCCATTAGCAAGGGTGATCTTGAAGCGGATATAGGAGCGTTATACCAAGAGCGGAATGACGAAATTGGACAGTTAAGCCATGCTATCGAGTTAATGCGCCGTAGCTTTGTTAAAATGTTAGAACGTATGAATCGTTATCGTCCCTCTTAAAAATGGTATTGTGCTTGGCTAAGTGAATGACTAAGCACAAACCTTAAAGCTTATACGGATACTGTGATCACTGCACGGCAGAGAAATCAATACCTGTTTCGTCTAACTGAATACAACGGTATGCTTTAACCGTTTCATAATCTTGATGACCTAATAATCGTCGAAAAAACTCATCTTCGTCGATATGTTGCCATAGATGCGTATTAAAAAAACGCGCATAAGCCATACGAGCGTAAATCGCACGGCTGTCTTTAAATGTGAAATTCTCACCCATGATTTGTTTGACACGATTATTGAGTGTCGCGGTAGTGATTTTGTTCACCATATTGCGACTTAGGCGTTCATTGGGTTGTTCTGCTAAGCGTTCGTGCATATTGCACATAAAAGGCAAAGCGTGCAAATGCTGCATACTGCTAATAACCGATTCTGCCGGAATCAAGGTGGGAATGGTTAATTTTAAAGGCGTATCGCCTTCTGTCCCTGCTCGCTTTTTAGCTTGTCCTGTGAAATACACTGTAAAATCATCCAAGGGTTGGAAATCACCTGTATACAAGACTTCCACTGCACGTCGCCCTGTTGCTAGCGCGATTCCAATTGCTAAACGTGCGTAATCAAAGTGTGTATTATTCTTTTTGGTTGGGCGCGTGATAAGATCGTTAATAAAATGAATAACGCCATTAGGATTGATTTTAATTGTATGCGTTTTGCGATATTGTAAAGACTCTGCCTGTTCTTGTTCTAGGGTTATTTTTTCCATCTGTCCTACAAATAAATGACGACAGGCTTCGTGGTCAGTTTTGATTTTGCTAAATGCAGCAAATGCAATTTCATCTTGGCAGTCAGTTGCTGCATTCAATAAATGCAGGCGTTTTAATCCCGTTGTGTGAGCATCTGCCGCTAATAACTCATCTAGCAAAGCTTGATACGCTGGAAAGCGGTGGCGATAACGTTCTACAACCGTAGGCAGTGAATGATGGCGTAAATTATGGTCGCGTAATTGATTGCGTAAATTCGTAATGTATTTACGGTAAGTGGAAATTGCTAAACGTGGCTGATAAGAACGTTTTAACTGCGAAAAGGCCGCACTAGCCGCAATGTCCTGTTGGGCGGTAGCGGTGTCGAGCAATTGTTGGGTGAGCTGTTCGATTTCTTCTGTGGTTTGGGCAGCGGCAAGTGCAACTAACAGCGTTTGGTAAGTGGGGTAGCGTTGTTGTAACGACTTACTGGCTTTACGCGCGATGGCGGCTAAACGTTGGTCGCCAAATTTACGTTTATCGTAAAACAGGGCATTGCGCACTTTAGTCGCAGCGGCTTGAAAACGCCGTGTTTTTTCCTTCTGCGGAACTGCCATGTGTTCGATTTCAAACACGGCTTCAATAAAAGCATCTGTAATGCTGGCAACGTCAACTTTTTGCATGGTTTAAGGGTCATTCTGAATCCAGAATGCAGCATCTTACTGAAGGGAAAAACCGATGTAAAATCGCAGAGCAAACCACCCATGCAGGCAGATCATTGGTAATCTGTCTGCATCTCCTTCAATTTAGCTAGATAAGGTGTTTAAGCAGTAGCAAGACGTGGTTGTCGTGGTTCGTAATGCTGCTCGTTTAAGCGTTCCTGTGCCAATGCTAACAAGGCTTTTGCACCCAGACGGTCGTTAGAATCAATTTCCACGAGGGTTTGCAGTCTCCCTACCGCATCCGCTAATTCACCAAGGCGCATTTCTAAATACCCTGCACCTTTATGCGCCATTAGATAAAAGCGTGTTAGGGTCATGGAAACTAATACGCCTTGTCCTAAATGCAAGCGGGTTAGATGCCGCCAGTCATCTGGCATGTGTAAGCGTTTACCACTCGCGCTAATCGCTTTTTGTGCCACGCTTAACGCATCGCGCAAACGGTGTTGGTAATAGTAATAGCGATATAACGCAACCAGAACATTCAAATCTTCGGGTTCAAGAAAATATGCTTTTAATAACAATGTTTCAGCTTCAGGCGCGGGATATAAACTGGCTGCTTCTTCGAGTAACTCGGTGATTTCTGGGTCTATCGTTGCATTGAAATATAAATCTTCGGCTTCAAAGTCTTGTAAGTCCATCGTTGATTTCCTCCTACTTTTTGAATTGGATCGGTTTTATGTAAATTTCTGCGGGATCATCTTCACATAGATCACGCGCATCGCAGTGGTTACATTCTTCGCCTTCGTCTTCCTGTTCTGGAAGGCAACCACGTTTGCCGATGCTTTCTTCTAATTGGCGAATACGGTCTAGCAAACACTGAATCGCGCCCGCTACAGGGTCAGGAATCAGGTGATGATTTAAATCGATACCTTCTGGGTTATCGTTGCGTGCGAACTTGCTTTGCACGATTTTTGCCGGAATACCGACCACCGTTTTGCCCATAGGAACATTGCGCACCACGACGGAATTTGCCCCAACGCGCACATCATTTCCCAGTTCAATCGGCCCTAGGATTTTTGCCCCTGCCCCAACCACGACTCTATTACCCAGTGTAGGGTGGCGTTTGCCTTTGTTCCATGAAACGCCACCTAGGGTAACGCCGTGGTATAAGGTTACGTCATCGCCGATTTCGGCGGTTTCCCCGATGACTACGCACGCGCCGTGGTCGATGAAAAAGCGTCGTCCAATTTTTGCACCAGGGTGAATATCGACGTTCGTCCACCATCGTCCTAGATACGATATAAAACGTGGCAAATATCGCCAGCCGCGTTTCCACAAACTGTGAGCAATGCGTTGCAACATTACGGCGTGAATGCCGGGGTAAAGGGTTGCCACTTCCCAACGCGAACGCGCCGCAGGGTCACGCTGAAATACACAAGTGATGTCTTCTCGAATCAATTGCCAAAGCGATGGCGTTGGTTCTGCGTGACGTATGGATTCGGCTGCATTCATCGCTATTTCTAATGACATACGCTGGACTCCTGTGGACGTGTTTGTTGCAAGAATTGCTGTAATTCTTCAACGTTAGGCGGGCGTTTATGTTGAGTGGAAAAACGTCTAACTAACGTAAGAATCGCCTCTGCTTGCTCTTGTACCAATGGCGGTAAACCCAGCATTGCGTAAGCACGTTGAACGCCATGTGTGCCAGAATGCTTGCCTAACACTAATTGGTGGTGTCGTCCGATTTCGGCGGGATCAAAGCCTTGGTAATTATCAGAATCTTTCAATAAACCATCGACATGGATGCCGGACTCGTGGGTGAATACACCTTCGCCCACCAAACTTTTTTGCCAACCGACGGGACGACCCGACGCTTTTTCCACCAAAAGTGACAGTTTCGGAAATCGCTTGAGATTGATACCGCACTGTAAGCCATACAAACGGGTCAACCCCATTGCCACTTCTTCCAGCGGTGCATTGCCAGCGCGTTCCCCTAAACCATGCACAGTGGTGTTCACATGCGTAGCACCAGCGCGTGCAGCGGCAAGTGTATTAGCGGTGGCTAAGCCCAAATCATCGTGAGCGTGCATTTCGATTACCAAATCCGTGTGAGCGCGAAGTGACGACATCCATTCGTACAAGTAAAAAGGTTCCATAATTCCCACCGTATCGGCAAAGCGGAAGCGTTGTGCGCCTGCTTGCTCGGCAGTTTCCAGCACTTGCAATAAGAAGTCGCGGTTTGCACGGGAAGCGTCCTCGCCACCCACGCACACACCCACGCCTAGGTCCTTGGCGATTTGCACATGCTCACGAATCTGATGCAAAACCCATGCCCGATCCTGCTTTAATTTGTGGCAGATTTGCTGATCAGAAACAGAAATCGAAATGTCTATCATATCCACGCCCAAATCGCGGCACAGCAAAATATCGGCGCGGCGCATCCGACTCCACACCATCAAGCGTGTGTTCAATCCCGACTGAGCAACCGCACGAATCGACTCACGCTCCTCCTCTCCCATCGCTGGAATGCCCACCTCTAATTCGGGTACGCCGAGGGTATCCAAACCACGAGCAATCGCCAATTTTTCGCTTAAAGAAAAAGCCACCCCTGCTGACTGTTCGCCGTCGCGCAAGGTGGTGTCATTGATGGTAATGAACGTCTCGTTATGCAGCATAAGCATTGTCTCTTGCTAGATGAGTAGCAAAAAGCAAATGTTATGCCAGTTAGTATTTTTATTTTAAAATCAAAATCTTAAAAAGTTTTTTGCGAGGTTGTGAGATTTAATACAGCTACAAAAAGGTCGGGAATTGTCAGGTCGATGACAAAAAATTGCTAAAAGCCATCAATAAATAAAATCAATCATATAGTTGAATTATTGTACAACAATAACAATAATCAATGTGGAGTGTTCAGCAATATTTATCAGACAAAAGTTGTTGCAAATACAGCAAGGCTACATTTATACGAGGCTAACATTACGATGCAAGAACCATATTTCCGCTATTGGGGCAAAGCTGCCAAACCCCATCAAACCAACGCAGGAGCAGAGTATCACTTGCTGGCGTATCATTCGTTGGATGTGGCAGCAGTTGCTAGTGTGTGGTGGGATTCAAGCCCAGCTATCCAAAAGAGCTTCATGCAGTATGCAGGGGATTTGTCTCTCATCCAAATGAAGGCTTGGGTTATCTTTTTCAGTGCCTTACATGATTACGGCAAGTTTGATATTCGTTTCCAGCGCAAAGCCATGAGCGCGTGGGTGGCGTTACAACCAGATTTGGCTAAGAACGTTGCGCGTATGCCAACGATTGAAGCCTGCAAAAGTTATGATCATGGCAGTGCTGGGTTGTACTGGTTTGAGCATGACCGTACTGCTGGGGATGACTCACCTAGTGATTCTGATCGGATGATGTGTATTATAGAACTGGTTGAAGTTGTTGATGATTCAAAGCAAGCATGGATGAAGTGGGTTAAGCCTGTTACTGGGCATCATGGTTTCGTCTATGCACTTGACCATCCGATACCTGATAGGCATTTGCGCAGTGATGTTGAGATCGGAAG
>CAZTUZ010000166.1:0-6283 GCA_964617055.1 uncultured Thiothrix sp. | reverse complement strand
TCCCTACACGACGCTCTTCCGATCTTTGGCGTTCTGCCAATGAGGTAGCGGGTTGGAAGGCAGGAAAACGCAAATCAAGGCGTTCAACTAAATCCGTGATTGCAATCAAACGGTTGAGATTGACCGGACCATTCACCAAATACACATCTTGTGTGGTGAGGTTGAATTGCTCCATTAGGTAGTCGATGTTGTCTTGCGGGCATTGATCCGACACTTCTAAACGCACCACTTCGCCATAATTGCGTTGGGGTAGTTCGCCGCGCATCGCTTGCAACAGGTCGTCGACTTCTTCTTCGTCTACATACATATTGCTATTGCGTGTTAGACGGAATTGGTAGCAACCTAGCACATCCATGCCAGGGAACAGCCGTTCAATGAATGCGTGGAGAATGGAGGATAAAAACACAAAGCTATGATCGCTTTCTGCCATGTTTGTAGGCAAACGGATAATGCGCGGTAAAGTGCGCGGAGCTTGCACAATGGCGGTGTCGATTTCGCGCCCAAACGCATCTGTTCCTTGCAGACTGACAATGAAGTTTAAGCTTTTGTTGAGGATATTGGGGAACGGGTGTGCAGGGTCTAACCCCAAAGGATTTAACAGTGGCATGAGTTCACGGTCGAAGTAGTCCGACAGCCATGCGCGTTGTTGTTCTGTCCAATGGTTACGTCGCACAAAATGAATGCGTTCTCGTGCGAGGGCGGGAATCAATACTTCGTTCAGGAACTGGTATTGTTGTTCGACCAGTTGGTGTGCCGTTTCACCAATGTGACGCAAAGCGTGCAACGGTGACATACCGTCCGCACCAATCGAACCTAGTGCAAGGTTGAGTTGTTGTTTGAGGCTGGCGACCCGAACTTCAAAAAATTCGTCCAAATTAGAACTGGAAATACACAAATATTTCAAACGTTCCAATAAAGGGACATTGGTATCCTGAGCCATTGCTAACACGCGCTGGTTGAATGCCAGTAGGCTCAGTTCGCGGTTTAGGTAAAAGGTAGGATTGTCTAAAGCCAGTGGTAAAGTCAGTGACGTGGATGTTTCCGGTATCATGGCGTATTCCCTGCTTGTGGTTTTATCCGGTTGCGGGCAACCATAGTGTTGTTCCGTGACATTTTGATGACAACGATGGTAGATAAAGTCATCTTCACCTTGCAAGAAGGTATAGCGAGGAGGCACTAATGTTGGACTAAAGCCGTGTGTTGTTATGGTTCTCATTCTGATAGCCGCGTTATGTTATTCTTCATTTATTCGCTTGCAAAAATCACTTATGATAAACAATGCGGGCTAACAAATAAAAAATGAGGCGATATACTGTATGTTTGAATTAATCAAGTCCGGCGGCATTATGATGTTTCCGCTGATCTTCAGTTCGGTCGTGGCAATGGCTATTATTATCGAACGTTTCTTGGCACTTCGTTTGCACAAAGTTGTTCCCCCCGATGATATTGAATTAGCAAGAAAAATGGCGGGTAGTAGCAAATTAAGTGATGCGCAAATTGATGAATTACGCAACAGTTCACTCATGGGACGGGTGTTGGCAACGGGGTTAGAAAGTCGAGAATTGCCGCGCCATATTATGAAAGAAAATGTTGAAGAAGCAGGGCGACACGCAGTACATGATCTAGAACGCTACTTACCCGCATTGGGTACGGTGATCACGATTGCACCTATGATGGGGTTATTGGGAACGGTTTTAGGCATGATCGGCGTATTTAGCACCATCAATGCTGCAGGTGTGGGCGACCCGCAAAAAATGGCAGGCGGGATTTCTGAAGCATTGATTACCACCGTGGCGGGTTTGTTGATTGCGATTGTGACTTTGGTGTTTGAGCGTTATTTCAAAGCGAAAGTGGATGGTTATGTAGCCACAATGGAGCGTGAAGCGTTACGTTTGATTGAAATCGCTAATGCCAGCCGTAATAAAGTCATGCCGACTGCTACACCATCTCCATCACCGCGCCCTAGTAATGCTGCCGCCCCGACGCGAACTGCCGCTAGTAATGCTACACCGCCGCAACGTCCAGTTGCTACGCCAGAGCGTGGAGGTCGTCCGGCATGAAATTTCGTACCCGTGAACGCCGTGAAAGTGGGGTCGATTTAACATCGTTGATTGACGTAGTATTCATGTTGTTGATCTTCTTTATGGTGACGACAACGTTTTCCAAAAATGCGGAATTGAAAATTGCTTTGCCGACAGCGAGTAATACTGCCGCTGCAACACCAGAAGATAAGCTAGAATTAGTGATCGACGGGCAGGGGCGTTATTACATTAACGGACGTGAGGTGTTAAACACCACACCGGAAACTTTATTCCAAGCCATGAGCCAAACCTTGGATGAATTGCCCAATACGCCGCCGTTAGTGATTTCCGCTGATGCCAATGTCAACTACCAAGCCGTGGTGACAGCGATGGACATTGCAGGACGTTTAGGCTTAACCAATTTCTCCATTGCGACCACGCAATCGGAGCGCAAACCGCAGGAATAATAGGACTAGGATGACCCCAACACCTTCCCCCCGCTACGATGGCGTAACGGTTTATCGCCGCTTGATCGGTTACGCTTTGCAATATTGGCAGTATTTGTTGTGGGCGGTGATGGGGTTGATCGTTAGTGCTGCCACGCAACCACTTTTTTCATGGATTTTAGGCCCTTTACTTGATAAAGCCATTCTCAAGCATGATCCGACGGTTATCCAGTGGCTACCGTGGGGTATTATTGGGATTTTTTTATTGCGTGGCGTGGCGATGTTCATATCAGGCTATTACATTGGTTTGGTTGGACGCTTGGTGACTAAAACCTTGCGTGATCAAGTGTTTAATCACATGCAGCGTTTGCCCGTGAGTTTCTTTGAAAAAAATACCGTGGGTAAATTACTGTCATATGTGAGCTATTACATTGATCAAGTGGCGAACGCCAGTATTAAAGGTGTGACAACTTTGGTGCAGGATTCCGCCACAATTGTTGGTTTATTAGGGTTGATGTTCTATCAGAGCTGGCAATTGACTTTGGGAATGTTGGTGATTGTGCCATTTATCACCTTGATTATTGTGTATGTGACCCGCCAACTGCGACGGTTGAGTCATAAAGTGCAAAATTCCGTGGGCGATGTGACACAAATCGCGAATGAAATGGTTCGCGCTTATCGTGTGGTGCGCATTTTTAATGGTGAAAAGTACGAATCTCAGCGGTTTAGTGACGCAAATGACCATAATATGCAGCTTCAAATGAAGCGTATGCTCATGGAATTGCTCAGCACACCCTTGGTGCAGTTCATGGTGGCGTTGGCATTAGCGGCAATGGTGTTTGTGGCGACACGCGAATCGACTTTAGCTACTTTGTCGCCGGGGACATTTATGTCCTTTATTATGTCGATGATTTTAATGCTCACGCCGATTCGTAACCTCACGCAGTTGAACGCGCAATTGCAAACCGCGATTGCGGCTGGTGAGGGGATTTTCCAATTACTGGATACCCCGCCAGAAAAGGATACTGGATTACGCACTTTAAGCCATTGCCAAGGTGAAGTGCGGTTTGAGTGTGTGAGTTTTGTCTATCCCGAAACCGACAAAACCGTGTTGCGTGATATTGATTTCAGTGTCAAAGCAGGTGAAAAAATTGCATTAGTGGGGAAATCTGGCAGTGGCAAAACCACATTGGTGAATTTATTACCACGTTTTCACGATGTTTCCAGTGGTACGATTTATCTAGATGATGTACCGCTTACCGATTTAACCTTGCAAAGTTTACGCAGCCAGATGGCTTACGTTGGGCAAGAAATCGTGCTGTTTAATGATACGGTGCGTAATAACATTGCTTACGGGGCAATGCGTGGTGCAGATGATGCGCAAATCCAAGCCGCAGCAGAAGCAGCGAATGCATGGGAGTTTATTCAAAACTTGCCACAAGGTTTTGACACCATGATTGGTGATAATGGCGTATTGTTATCCGGTGGGCAACGCCAACGCTTGTCGATTGCACGAGCGATTTTATCAAATGCGCCGATTTTGATTTTGGATGAAGCCACTTCCGCATTGGATACCGAATCCGAACGTCACATCCAAACCGCCTTAGAACGCTTATTGGCGAACCGTACTACGTTCATGATTGCGCATCGTTTATCCACTATTGAAGCGGCTGATCGGATTCTGGTCATGCAAGATGGTGCGGTGATTGAATCAGGTAAACACGCGGAATTGTTAGCTTTAAACGGGCAATATGCACGGTTACATGCCATGCAGTTTCACGATGACAGCCTGAAAGCCGTGAGCGCGTAATGGCATTGCGCCAGCGTTTTGAGCAATGGTTATTAGCGGTATGGTATGGCGGCAAGCATTACCAGCGGTTGGGTTGGTACGCCTTATTGCCATTAACCGTTATCTATTGTCTGTTGAACGCAATAAAACGCTGGCGTGATAAACGTCAGCAGGTAACACACACGATTCCCGTGATTGTGGTGGGCAATATTACGGTGGGTGGCACGGGCAAAACCCCATTAGTTATTGCCTTGGTCGAGATACTGCGCCAAGCAGGGTTTAAGCCAGCGGTAGTGAGCCGTGGTTTTGGTCGACAAGGCAAGGATCAACAAGCCATCGCCGTGACAGCAAATGCCGCAGCAGCGGTGGTAGGTGACGAACCTTTGCTCATTGTACAACGCACGGATACACCTTTATATATACATCGGCAACGTAATCGCGCGATTGAGGCAGTGCTTCAACAACACCCTGAATGCAATGTGATCATTAGTGATGATGGCCTACAGCATTATCGTATGGGGCGCAGCCTTGAAATAGCTGTAGTGGATGGTTCACGGCAGTTTGGCAATGGTTATTGTTTGCCAGCAGGTCCGTTGCGCGAAGTATTAAAGCGATTGGATGCATGTGATTTCGTGGTGGTCAATGCTGAAACGGCGCACAATCCGTACTTTGCGATGCGTTTACAGTTTGAGCAGTTGGCACAACTCAGGACGGGGCAAACGCAACCGCTAGCACAATGGTGGGGGAAAACGGTTCATGCCGTGACGGGGATCGGCAATCCGCAACGTTTTGTGGCAACACTGGAAGCGGCTGGTTTGCAGGTGATATTGCACGCTTACCCCGATCATCACACCTTTACGGGCGCGGAATTACAGTTTACCGATACTTTACCCGTCATCATGACTGAAAAGGATGCGGTAAAATGTCGGCAATTACATGGCTTGGATGCGGTGGTGCTGGCGCGTTGTTGGTATTTACCCATTACTGCCGTGCTGGATGATGATTTTATCAACGCCTTATTGGCGCGTTTATCGAATAATTGTTGAAGGATGAAACACATGGACAAGAAATTATTGGAAATCTTGGTTTGCCCCGTCACTAAAGGCGCGTTGATTTATGATAAGGATAAACAAGAGCTGATTTCCAAGGCGGCACGTTTGGCTTACCCCATTCGTGACGATGTTCCCGTGATGCTCGAAGAAGAAGCTCGTCCGCTGACCCAAGAAGAGCTGGAGCAATTGGCGGCATGAAAACAGTCTTGGTGATTCCGACCCGTTATGCCTCGACGCGCTTACCGGGTAAACCGCTGCATTTATTAGCGGGTAAACCGTTGGTTCAACATGTGCATGAACGTGCAATGGCATCGGGATTTACCACCGTGTTAATTGCCACGGATGACGAACGCATTCGGCAGGTATGTGAAGGTTTCGGTGCGCAGGTGGTGATGACCGCAGTCACTCACGAAACAGGCAGTGACCGTTTGGCAGAGGTAGTGCAACAGCAAGGGTGGGATGACGATACGATGGTGGTTAATCTGCAAGGGGATGAGCCACTCACGCCCGTTGCCAATTTGCATCAGTTAGCGCGTAATCTAGCGAATAATCCTCAAGCCAGTATTGCGACTTTAGCTACGCCCATCACGGAAGTCGCCGATTTTCACAACCCTAATGTAGTAAAAGTGGTGCGTAATGAGCAGGGCATGGCATTGTATTTCAGCCGTGCACCGATTCCTTTCCCGCGTGATACTGGAGTGGAAATTAGCCATTACGCGCTGCGTCATGTAGGGATGTATGCGTATCGGGCGAGTTTTTTGCGGGCATTTAGTCAATTACCGCCTTCCATCCCCGAACAATGGGAAAAATTAGAGCAATTACGCGCTTTATCACACGGTTACGCGATTCACGTCGATATTGCTGAAGAAATTCCCAGCATTGGGGTGGACACGCTAGAAGATGCAGAAAGAGTCGAAAAGATTTTAGCTTCTTATCAATAATATAAATAAAGCTTTTAGTTTCTGGATAAATAAT
>CAZTUZ010000165.1:0-6292 GCA_964617055.1 uncultured Thiothrix sp. | reverse complement strand
ACACAGGCGAAGACACTCTTTCCCTACACGACGCTCTTCCGATCTGTTCTTGTGCCTGTTGCAGGTAACGGCGTTGCCCACGTTGCAGTTGCGTGCTTAAGCGTTGCAAATGTTGCTGGTGCGCTGCCATGTCGGGGCTGACTAATTCTGCCGCAGCGGATGGGGTAGGGGCGCGAACATCCGCGACGAAATCGGCAATGGTGAAGTCGATTTCATGACCAACCCCACTAATGATTGGGGTTTTGCACTGGAAGATGGCGTGCGCGACCACGGCTTCATTGAATGCCCATAAATCTTCGATTGAACCGCCACCGCGCCCGACGATTAACACCTCACAGCGTTGTTCGGTATCGGCTTGGGCAATGGCTTGGGCGATTTGCGCACTTGCGCCTTCACCTTGCACGGCGACGGGGTAAACGTACACCGGAATCTGTGGGCAGCGGCGTTGCAAAACGTGCAAAATGTCGCGGATGGCAGCACCTGTCGGTGAGGTAATCACGCCAATGCTGCGTGGAAAACGCGGCAGGGTTTGTTTGTGTTCGGCAGCGAATAAGCCTTGCGTTTGCAGTTCGTGTTTGAGGGCTTCAAACTGGCGTTGTAACGCGCCGATACCCGCTTCTTCCAGCATATCCACGACCATTTGGAACTCGCCGCGTGCTTCGTATAAACCGACTTTGCCGCGTGCGATGACTTTCATGCCGTTTTTGGGTTGGAGTTTTAAGGTGCTGGTACGTCCACGAAACATGGCGCAACGCACTTGCGCACTGGCATCTTTGAGGCTGAAATACCAATGCCCCGACGTGTGGCGCACGAAGTTGGAGATTTCGCCTTCCACCCACAAGGCGGCGAAACCTTGTGCGAGTAACTGGCTGACTTCGGTATTTAATTGGGAAATACTGAGAATAATACGTTCTTGTTGCATGGGCTTTGTGATAACTGAGTGATGATGTAAAGGGCTTTCCGCGATAACAGTTTACCACGGGAAGGTCAAACGATTATAATGAAGTGCTTATTTCTCATAGACCGGACATAAGCATCATGCGTATCCTTCAGGAAGCTCTTACCTTTGACGACGTTTTGCTCGTACCTGCACACTCCACAGTTTTGCCAGCCGATGCGAATTTGCAAACCCGTTTAACCCGTGACATTACGTTAAATATCCCGCTGTTATCTTCCGCGATGGATACCGTTACCGAAGCGCGTTTGGCGATTGCCTTAGCACAAGAAGGCGGCATGGGTATTATCCATAAAAACATGAGCATTCAAGCGCAAGCCGACCAAGTACGCATGGTGAAAAAATACGAAAGCGGGATTATTAAAAACCCGATTACCGTTTCACCTAATACCACCATCCGCGAAGTTCTGGCATTAACTCGCGCCAATAACATTTCTGGCGTACCCGTGGTTGTGGGCGAAGATTTAGTCGGTATTGTGACCGGACGTGACCTGCGTTTTGAAACCCATCTCGACGAACCTGTTAGCACCATCATGACCCCGAAAGAACGTTTGGTCACGGTGGAAGAGGGCGCGAGTAAAGGGCGCATTCGTAAATTACTGCACACGCACCGCATCGAAAAAGTGCTGGTGGTGAATGAGCAGTTCCAATTGCGCGGTTTGATTACCGTAAAAGATATTCAAAAATCCACCGATTTCCCCAATGCGTGCAAAGACGAACAAGGTCGTTTGTTAGTCGGTGCGGCGGTTGGTGTCGGTTACGGCACGGAAGAGCGCGTGCGTGCTTTGGTTGATGCAGGCGTGGATGTGATTGTGGTGGATACCGCGCATGGGCATTCGCAAGGCGTGATTGATCGTGTGGCATGGGTGAAGCAGAACTTCCCGCAAGTGCAAGTCATCGGCGGCAATATTGCCACGGGTGAAGCGGCATTAGCCTTGGTTGCAGTGGGGGCGGATGCGGTGAAAGTCGGCATTGGTCCGGGTTCAATCTGTACCACGCGCATTGTTGCAGGCGTGGGCGTGCCGCAAATTACTGCCGTTATGAACGTGGCGAAAGCCTTGGAAGGCACGGGCGTACCCCTGATCGCGGACGGCGGGATTCGTTATTCCGGCGATATTTCCAAAGCGATTGCAGCGGGGGCGCACACCGTGATGTTAGGCGGCATGTTCGCGGGAACGGACGAAGCTCCGGGTGAAGTCGAATTGTACCAAGGGCGTTCTTACAAATCTTACCGTGGCATGGGTTCATTGGGGGCAATGGCGAAAGGTTCTAGCGACCGCTATTTCCAAGACGGCTCAGAAAACGCGGCAGATAAACTCGTGCCTGAAGGTATCGAAGGGCGTGTGCCGTACAAAGGTCCTCTCGCCCCGATTATCCACCAATTAATGGGCGGTTTACGCGCCACAATGGGCTATGTGGGTTGTCAGGATTTGGCGGAAATGCGTGTGAAGCCGCAATTCGTGCGCATTACCAGCGCGGGAATGCGTGAATCGCACGTTCACGATGTCACCATTACCAAAGAAGCCCCTAACTACCGCGCATAAGGTGAACCGTTCATGACACACAATATTCATGCTGACCGCATTCTGATTCTGGATTTTGGCTCACAATACACGCAATTGATTGCGCGGCGCGTGCGCGAAGTGGGCGTTTATTGCGAAATTTGGCCGTGGGATTCCAGCGCGGCAGAAGTCGCGGGTTTCGGTGCGAAAGGCATTATCCTGTCGGGTGGCCCTGAATCCGTTACCGCCAGCGAACCACCGAAAGCCCCTGACAATGTGTTCACCCTAGGCTTACCCGTGTTAGGTATTTGCTACGGGATGCAAACGATGGCGGTGCAATTGGGCGGTGCGGTGGAATCATCCGACCATTGCGAATTTGGCTACGCGCAAGTTCGCGCCCGTGGTCATACCGCTTTGTTGCGCGACATTGAAGACCACGTTTCGCCGGAAGGTTTCGGCTTGTTAGACGTGTGGATGTCTCACGGCGATAAAGTTACGGTCATGCCCGACGGTTTCAAGCTGATGGCAAGCACCGATTCCGCGCCGATTGCAGGCATGGCGGATGAAACGCGCCAATTATACGCGCTGCAATTCCACCCTGAAGTCACGCACACCAAACAAGGCAAACGCCTGCTGCAACGCTTTGTACGCGACATTTGCGGCTGCGAAGGCTTGTGGACAACCGCGAATATTATCGAAGACAGTATGCGCGTGGTACGCGAGAAAGTCGGCGGCGATGAAGTGATTCTGGGCTTGTCCGGCGGCGTGGATTCCTCCGTGGTAGCGGCGTTATTGCACAAAGCGATTGGTAAACAATTGACCTGCGTGTTCGTTGACACGGGCTTACTGCGTTACCGCGAAGGCGATCAAGTCATGGCAATGTTCGCCGAACACATGGGCGTGAAAGTGATTCGCGTCGATGCGGAACAGCGTTTCTTGACCGCGTTGGCGGGTGTCACCGACCCTGAAGCCAAGCGCAAAATCATTGGGCGATTGTTTGTGGAAATCTTCGACGAAGAATCCAACAAGCTCACCAGCGCGAAATGGTTAGCGCAAGGCACGATTTACCCTGACGTGATTGAATCCGCTGGCAGCAAAACGGGTAAGGCGCATTTGATCAAATCTCACCACAATGTCGGCGGTTTGCCAGAAGACATGAAACTGGGTTTGGTCGAACCGTTACGCGAATTGTTCAAAGACGAAGTGCGCGTGATGGGTGTGGAACTCGGTTTACCGCCCGAAATGGTGTACCGTCATCCGTTCCCAGGTCCTGGTTTGGGCGTGCGGATTTTGGGCGAAGTGAAAAAAGATTACGCCGACTTACTGCGTTTGGCGGATCACATTTTCATCGAAGAACTGCGTAAGCACGATCTGTACGACAAAACCTCGCAAGCCTTTGCAGTATTTTTACCCGTGAAATCGGTAGGGGTAACGGGTGATGGGCGACGCTACGATTATGTGATTGCGCTGCGTGCGGTGGAAACCATCGACTTCATGACCGCACGTTGGGCAAACCTGCCGTATGATTTCTTGGATGTGGTATCGCGCCGCATTATCAATGAAATCAAAGGTGTTTCCCGCGTGGTATACGACATTTCCGGCAAACCACCCGCCACGATTGAGTGGGAATAATGGCGGAAAGTAAAGCTGTTCCCATTGCAGCACGGACTGTTCTGTCATCGCCTGTGCATTTACTCGCTTTTGGCTTTGGGAGTGGTTTAGCTCCTAAAGCCCCTGGCACGTTTGGCACATTGGCGGCTGTACCATTGTACTTACTGTTAGCCCTGTTGCCATTGTGGGCGTATGGTTTGGCGGTGGTATTGGCTGCCATTATCGGTGTCTGGATTTGCGGGGAATCCTCGCGGCGTTTAGGGGTGCATGATCACAGCGGCATTGTGTGGGATGAGTTCGTCGGGTTATGGATTACCTTATTTGCTGCACCTCACGGTTGGCTATGGTTAGTCATTGGGTTTGCCTTGTTTCGGTTATTTGATATTTGGAAACCTTACCCGATTCGCAATGCAGACCGTCAGGTAAATGGTGGTTTCGGCATTATGCTGGATGATATATTGGCAGGGCTTTACGCTTTGGCGAGTTTGCAATTACTGGCGTTTTGGCTGGTTTGATAGCGACAAATAGCAAAAAGCCTTCCTATTAGGAAGGCTTTCAAGAGCAAAAGCTTGTTATTATTATTAGATGCTTTAAATGTCAGATAAAAGAGGGGTTTAGCCCCTGTTATTATTTTTCTTACCCCATTAGCCCTTAAGAACTGTTGCCAGTATACGGGTAAGGACTGAATTGTAACTGAATAAAATGATAATTTTTCGTTCAGTTATGCTTAAGGTTTTGATTAAAAATATAGTGGAATCGCATGAACGTTAGAACCCGTTTCGCGCCCAGTCCAACTGGTTATTTGCATATCGGCGGTGCGCGTACCGCTTTGTTTTCTTGGTTGTATGCCCGCAAAACGGGTGGTACGTTTATTCTGCGTATTGAAGACACGGATTTGGAACGTTCCACACAAGCTTCCGTGGATGCGATTATGCAAGGTATGGAATGGTTGGAGTTAGGGCATGACGAAGGGCCATTTTTCCAAACCCACCGTTTTGATCGCTACAAAGACGTGATTCAGCAATTGTTGGACAGTGGTCATGCTTACCGTTGTTATTGCAGCAAAGAAGAACTGGATACTCTGCGTGAAGCACAAATGGCGCGTAAGGAAAAACCGCGTTATGACGGGCGTTGGCGTGATCGTCAAGATGAAACGCCACCTGAAGGTGTTTCCCCTGTGATTCGTTTCCGCAACCCACTGGATGGCGTGGTGGAAATTGATGACTTAGTGCGCGGAAAAATCGTGATTAGCAATACCGAGCTGGACGATTTAATCATTGCGCGTTCCGACGGTACACCTACTTACAACCTTACGGTGGTGGTGGATGACATTGATATGCAAGTGACACACGTCATTCGTGGTGATGACCATATCAACAACACCCCGCGCCAGATCAATATCATGCGAGCGTTAGGGCATGAAATACCGAAGTTTGCGCATGTGCCGATGATCTTGGGAGCGGATGGACAACGTTTATCCAAACGCCACGGCGCGGTCAGCGTCATGCAGTACCGCGATGAAGGCTATTTGCCACAAGCTTTATTGAACTATCTGGTGCGTTTGGGTTGGTCACACGGCGACCAAGAAATTTTCTCACGCGAAGAAATGATCGAACATTTCACGTTGGAAGGAATTAATCGTGCGCCATCGGCGGTCAACCCCGACAAATTGTTGTGGTTGAACCAGCATTACATTAAAACGCTACCCGTTGAAGAGCTGGAAAAGCAATTGCAGTGGCATTTACAAGCGCAAAATCTGGATGTCAGTAACGGTGCGCCATTGGCAGATGTGATTAATGCGCAACGCGAACGCGCCAAAACGCTGGTGGAGATGGTGGCGATTAGCCGTTATTTCTACGAAGATTTTGCCGAATTTGACTCTGTGGCGGTGCAAAAGCAATTCAAAGCCGACACAGCAGGCAATTTGCAAGTCGTGCATGATGAATTAGCAGCGGTGGCAACGTGGCAAGGTGAAGCGATTCACGCTGCAATCCAAGCGGCGTGCGACAAGCTGGGTTTGAAATTGGGTAAGGTGGGACCTGCTTTGCGCGTTGCGGTCACGGGTAATACGTCTTCGCCATCGCTAGACATTACTTTGGAATTGATTGGGCAGGAACGCTCGTTAGCACGCATTCAGCGAGCAATCACTTTTATTCAGCAAACGTTGTAAAAGTCGTTGACAAGACGCGAGTTAATCTATAACATTCGCGTCTCTTTCGCCGTG
>CAZTUZ010000164.1:0-6346 GCA_964617055.1 uncultured Thiothrix sp. | reverse complement strand
GGCGTTACCTCAATGCTATTAATGAGGTGCTGAATACGGATAAAAAAACGATTCTACACATTCCGAATGTCAATGCGGGTGAATCAACCAAGCAAAAGCATGATGAAGTTAATTACATCATCGACAGCATTGGCGATGTAGAGAAACAAGATTCAGAAACAGGTGTATTGCATGTGAGGCGAAAAACTGACGGAAAGCTGATTAAAGTTGCTGATTTGGTTAATGATGTTCCTAAAGATCGGGATAAAATTGTCGCTTATTTGCGCAATATCAACAGTGTCGATGATATGGATTTAATCATTGCGTTAGGTATGGCGAAAGAAGGTTTCGACTGGCCTTTTTGTGAACATGCTTTGACGGTTGGCTATCGCGGCTCATTGACGGAAATCATCCAGATTATCGGACGGGCTACGCGTGATAGTGCCAACAAAACCCATGCACAATTTACCAATCTGATTGCCCAACCGGATGCGGCCGATGGCGAAGTGAAACTTTCCGTCAACAACATGCTGAAAGCGATTACCGCCTCATTGCTGATGGAACAAGTGCTTGCTCCTAACTTTAAATTCAAAACCAAGCATTTAGATGAAGAGGATGAGTCAGCCCCCAGTACTATCCACATTCGTGGTTTCAAAGAACCGACCTCGAAACGGGTGAAGAAAATTGTTGAGTCGGATTTGAACGATCTCAAAGCCAGCATCTTACAAGACGCTACGATGCTGAAGGTATTGCCCGGTGAGTTTATTGATCCAGAAGTCATTAATAAGGTACTGATTCCACGGGTTATCCGTACCAAATACCCCGACCTGAGCGATGAACAGGTAGAAGAAGTTCGTCAACATGTGGTGGCAGATGCTGCCATCAAAAATGGCGAGATCAAGGAGGTTGGTGACAAGAAGTTTGTACGCATGGCGGGTAAGTTTGTCAATATTGAAGACTTGCACATTGATTTGATCGACCGAGTTAATCCTTTCCAAAAGGCATTTGAAGTATTGTCTAAGTCGGTGACGGCATCCTTGTTGAAAGTTATTCAAGAAACCATTGATGCAGGGCGCATTCAGATGACTGACGAAGAGGCGGTGGTTTTGTACCGCGACAGAATCGGTTCTTTCATGAAACAGTATGGGCGTGAACCCAATATCAACGCTTACGATCCGCTGGAAAAGCGCATGGCGGAAGCTTTGGTTTACTTGCGTAATAAACGCCGTCAACAACAGGCTCGGCAAGCAGCGCAGACGAATCCCGCATGATTAATTTTGATAAAGAGCTACAAACCATCTTGCAGGATGATCCATTAGGTTTGTTGGATGTGAAGCCTAAAGCGAATACTGGGGTTTCTGCTGATGATCGCCTATTGGCAGCTTTTGAAGAAATCAATACGTTCTTCGAGAAAAACGGGCGTGAGCCTGCGACCAGTCGAGATATTCAAGAGCGTAAGCTATACAGTCGTCTGCAAGGGCTGCGTGATGACCCTGAAAAGGCAGTCTCGCTACAAACGGTTGACCGTTTTGGTTTGTTAGCGGGTATTACGCTGCCAGAAACTAAACCCATCGAAACGGTAGAGGATGTGCTGGATGATCCGTTAGGTTTGCTAGGCAATGCATCAGCCGAGCAAACGATTGCTGACAGTATTTTGCAGCTCCGTCATGTCAGTGTGACACCCCGTGCCAGTAGCGATTATGTTGCTAAGCGTAAGCCCTGTGATCCGGCCGAATTTGCAACTTATGAAGCCGAGTTTAAGCAAGTACAGCGTGAGTTAGCGACTAGCAAGCGCAAACTTCTGCCATTCACGGACAAGGGTGATCAATTAGTAGATGGAGCTTATTATGTGCTTGATGGCATTTTACTCAAAATGGTGAAAGTACATTTCACTTCAGAAGAAAAAACGATCAATGGTCAGCGTTACCGTAAAGATGGGCGTACCTATTGTGTATTTGAAAACGGTACAGAATCCTATATGCTCTATCGTTCCCTAGCTAAAGCATTATATAAAAATGGGTATATCGTCACGGATACCCAAGCAGAAACTCACGCCCGTTTTGCTACCGAGTTTGCAGGGATAAATACTGCGGGAAAGCAGACGGGGGTTATTTATGTACTGCGCTCTTTGAGTCGCAACCCCGCCATTTGTGAATTACCTTTCTTACACAAAATTGGTTTTTCCAGTCAAGCCGTAGCACAACGTTTGAAAAATGCAGCACAAGAGCCAACCTATTTAATGGCTGATGTTGAGGTCGTTGCTGAATACCAAACGTATGACTTGAATCCGCAAAAATTGGAATTGTTATTACACACCTTGTTTGCCGAAGCCTGCTTGAACTTGGATATATTGGATGCAAATGGACAGCGGCATAGTCCGCGTGAATGGTTCGTTGTCCCCTTGTCTGTTATTAATCAAGCCATTTGTTTAGTAATGACGGAACAAGTTATTCATTATCAGTATGATACCGTTCAGCAACAATTAGTGTTTCGTCATGGCAATCTTTAGTGTAATTATTGGTTGCATCACTGTTTATTCCAACTGCCAACCTCTCCGCCGTCGTGGCAGGAGCAGTGATATTAATGCGCTACGACGGCTTTTTTGCCAAATACTTTGCGGAAGCCGCGCAATAGGTCGTCGATGACCGTAAACACGGCAGGGATGACCAGCAAGCTGAGGAAGGTGGAGGCGATCAAGCCACCAATCACGACAATTGCCATCGGTTGGCGGAAACTGGGGTCAGCGGCTAACCCTAACGCGGTGGGCATCATTCCCGCACCCATTGCAATGGTGGTCATCACAATCGGGCGGGCGCGTTTGTGGCAAGCATCCAGTAAAGCGGCGACGCGCCCTTGTTGATCACGTTCGCGTGCCATCACCGCATAATCCACCAGCAAAATCGAGTTTTTAGTGACAATCCCCATCAGCATGAGCAAGCCAATCACCGCTGGCATGGAAAAGCTGCTGCCTGTGACTAACAATGCCACGAATGCGCCACCGACGGACAACGGCAATGCCGTGAGAATCGTAATCGGCTGCAAAAAGTCGTGGAAGAGCAGCACCAGCACCACATAAATAAACAGCACGCCGATGAGCATTGCACCGCCGAAGCCGCCGAACAGTTCCGCCATGCGTTCCGCATCGCCGGAGCTTTGACGTTCAACCCCTGCTGGCAAGGCTTGCAACGATGGTAATTTATCCACCATTGCTGTCACCTGACCGACGGGTAAACCGTTCAGTTCTACATCAATACTGACATTGCGCATTCGGTCAAACCGATCCAACCGTGCCGGACCACTGCCCAAACGAATATCCGCTACCGCTGCTAAGGGTACAGAACCATTCCGCGCCGGAATTTGCAATTGGCGAATCGTGTCTAAATCCGCCCGCACACGGTTTTCAAACTGCACCCGAATCGGGATTTGGCGTTGCGGCAAATTCAATTTGGATAATTTAGTGGAAAAATCGCCATTAGTGGCAACACGCACCACGCTACCCAAATCCGCCGTACTCACGCCTAATTCGGCAGCGCGGGCGTAGTTTGGGGTAATGTGAATTTCAGGGCGTTGCAAACTCGCGCCGGAAACTACATTGCCAATATTCGGTAGAGTGCGTAAATCACGTTCAGCGCGTTGTGCCGCACCAATCAGCAATTCGCCGTCATCGCTGGCGAGTACCACCTGCATTTTATCGCCCGAACCGCCTGAACCCACGGTAAAACGCACCCCTGGTAACGGTTTTAAGGCTTGGCGAATGTCCGCTTCGACTTCGGTTTGCTTACGCGAACGTTCGTCGCGGGTGGTTAATTGCAGGGTAAGGGTAGCTTTGCGCACGTCATTCCCGCCGCCATCTTGCACCGGACCACTGCTCACGCCACCGCTTGCACCCACCACGGTAAAGACTTTTTTTACGTCGGGTAAGGGGGCGAGTAATTGCCGCGCTTGTTCGGCAATGGCGTAGGTTTCACCCAAAGTTGTGCCCGGTTGCATTTCCAAGGCAACCGAAGTCAGCGCGGTATCCGCTGGCGGGACAAAACCTTTCGGCAGCAATGGCACGATTTGCAGTGAAGCCACAAAAATTGCAATTGCCGCAAACAAGGTAATGAAGCGGTGTTTTAAACACCAACCTACCGCTTTCATGTAGGCACGCATGATAACGCCATCTTTTTGCGGCTTTTCAGGGTGCGCCTTCAAAAAATACGCTGCCATCATGGGGGTGAGCAGCCGCGCTACTGCCAGCGAGAAAAACACCGCGACGGCAGCGGTAATGCCAAACGATTTGAAGAATTTCCCAGGTACGCCACCCATAAATGCCGTCGGTAAAAACACCGCAATCAGCGTGAAGGTGGTAGCAATCACTGCCAAACCGATTTCGTCCGCCGCTTCCATCGCCGCTTGGAACGGGGTTTTGCCCATGCGTAAGTGGCGTTCAATGTTTTCCACTTCCACAATCGCGTCGTCAACCAAGACCCCGACCACCAGCGCGAGTGCTAACAGGGTTAGAATATTCAGCGAGAAACCGAAGTATTGCATTGCCATGAATGTCGGAATGACCGCCAACGGCAATGCCGCTGCTGAAACGGCTGTCGCCCGCCAATCACGCAGGAAGATGAACACTACTAAAATCGCTAGTGCTGCGCCTTCGTACAGCAAGTGCATTGAACCTTCGTAGTTGGCGTGAATGCGTTCAATGCTGTTGTAGGCTTCGTCGATTTGCACTTGCGGGTGCGTGGTGGCGAATGTTGCCACCGCTTTGCGCACGCCTGCTACGACATCGACTTCACTCGCGCCGCGTACCCGCGTGATTTGGAAACCGACCACCGATTTGCCATTTAACAGCGCATGGGTGGAACGTTCCGCCGTGGTATCGCTAACTTTAGCGATTTGGTCAAGGCGTACATGGCGACCATTCGCCAGTGGGATTTCCAGCGCGGCTAATTCTTGCGCGGTGTGTACTCGCCCCAAGGTACGCACAGATTGTATGCCGCCGCTAATATCGCCGCGTCCGCCTGGAGCATCTTGCTGCATCTGCCCTAAGCGGTTGGAAACGTCTGCCGCCGTTACGCCCAAACCCGACATTAAAACGGGGTCGAGATCGATACGCACTTCCCGATCCACGCCACCCACGCGCGACACTTTGCCCACGCCTTTAACCGACATGAGTTCGCGGGTAATGTCATTGTCGACGAACCACGACAGGGCTTCTTCGTCCATGGTATTGGAAGCCACGGTAAATGTGACTAACGCACTGCCAGCAGTGGTGACTTTCGACACCACGGGGTCGTTCATTTGTGAGGGCAAATTGGCGCGAATCGTATCCACGGCATTGCGCACTTCGTTCAACGCGACTTCGGTGTCTTTATCAATGTCAAATTCGGTAGCAATGCTGGCGGAACTGTCGGTCAAGGTGGTGCGAATGTGCTTCACCCCCGTGAGCGTGGCAAGCTGGTTTTCGATCTTGCGTGCGACTTCGCTTTCCAACTGTTCAGGGTCTGCGCCTTCCAAACTGGCATTGACGGTAATGGTGGGCAAATCAATGTCAGGGAAGTTCTGAATCCCCAATGCCCGAAAACCTTTCAAGCCCAAAAACGTCAGCAGCGCGAACAGCAAAATCGCCGGAACAGGGTTGCGAATCGACCAAGCAGAAATGTTCATGGTTTTACTCTTATCCCATTGCTTTCTGTAATAAGGCTAAACCGCGTTCGGTTTTGCCATGTCCGCGTGCAGCGCGTAGCCGAAAGCGCGTTTCTGCATCAAAATCCGCCAGTAGCAACGTCGTCATTTCATTCAAGAGTTGATTAATGCTCATGCCACGCATTTCTGCCAAGGTTTTTAAACGTTGGTGATGGTCATCGGGTAAACGTAAAGTAATCGCGCTCATGATTGCACCTCTGTAAAAAACTGTTCCGGCGAACAAATGCAAACTTCAGGAAATTTAAGTTCCATCTGTTTGAAATACTTAAGATTATAAGTGACAAGATAACGCGCGTTGCCTGCAATTGCTAGTTCAATCAAGTGGTTATCGCCTTCGTCTTTTAGATTAGGTCGCCATGCGTAGTAAATCCGCACCCATTGGCAATGAGCAAGGAAGATGTCTAATAACTCTGCTCGTTCGTCAGGGTCTAACCGTGATCTAGCAAACAGGTGTTCACGTCCTAATACGTCTTCGTATTCCGCTAACAATGCAGCACCCATTAGTGGTGAGAAATCACCTTGCAAACAACGTCTAACCAATTGATTAGCAAGACCTTGACCAAGACACGCGCCAAGGAAAATATTGGTGTCTAAGATAATATTCATTGGTAAAATGGTAGCACTGATGCCATCACCTTGCTAGGACTTGGGTGGTGTGGGTTGTGTCACCACT
>CAZTUZ010000163.1:639-6387 GCA_964617055.1 uncultured Thiothrix sp. | reverse complement strand
GCAAATACTGCGGTTGATATTCACCATCAGCGATTTGGGCAATGCCTGTTACTTGATGCTGTGCTGCCCATTCATCGACGTAGCGGATCAAACGATCAAAAGCAAATTGCGTACCCACAGCGACAAAAATCACAGCACAGCTCCTTGATACTGAACGCGTTGCCCGTCGCTTAACTGTTGCCATTGCGTAAGGAATACGTCCGCATGGTTTTGTACTAAACGTCCAGCACGCGAGATTTGTTTAACATTGGCAATGCTATCCACCCAGATGGTGTGAATCTTTAGCATTTTGCCCAGCCAAATGGCGACTGCACCAGGAGCTGCTCCGGTGGATAGAATCGCTTGCGGGCGTTCGCACAATAGAATACGCAATACTTGCCACGCGCACGGAATCAAACGCCATTTATCATCGGCACTGACATCGGTAATCGAATACACTCGATTCGGCTTATCGGGTTTAAAGAGCGCGTCTGGCATGGCGTAAATAATGTCGTACCGCGCTTCGAGTTGGGCGCAAATGCGATTTAGTTGAATCCAATGTCCGCCTGGGGAGGAAATCGCTAACAGTTTAGGTTTGTTAGGATTCATGCAGGCTTCCTTAAATAGAATGCGGCTTGATCACCTTGATTCAAGGTATTTAATTCACGGGCGCGTTGCTCAAATTCACGAATGTGTTTTGCATCAAATAGCGACTGTGCGGGATTTTCCGCCCATGAATGAGGTTCACGCAAGGCAATATCGTGTTCGTATTGTTGGCTACCCCAAAATTGAAAACCGTTGGAGTCGTAAATCACCTGTTCCAACTGGAAACCTACTTGTGTTGCTAACTGGTGCATACTCATCAATGAATGCAGATACAAGTGGCGTGGTGCATCGAGTTGCACCCAATTAACGCCGTATTCCTGCCACGCCCACGAGGAAACCGTTGGTACGCGCACCAATGCCATACCGCCAGGTTTAACCAGTTCAAAAGCATGTTTGAGGTGTGCTTGTTGGTCGGGTAGGTGTTCAAATGAATGGTGGAAGGTAATCAAGTCCCATTCACCATTGGTATTGAAAATATCTTGTTTTTCAATCACTAATCCATTGCTGTAACGAATGGTTTCGCGGTTGAAAGGGTCAATCCCCAACAAGTGTTGGAAGCCAATTTCGCGTAGCGAATGCAGCAAATGCCCAGCACCACAGCCTACGTCCAAAATCCGTGACTGGGTTTGAATGCCCGCCGGACGCAAAGCGGCAAGTTTGGCATTCGGGGATAAAAACTGCATTAACCGCCCCACAAGGTTATGCCCCGTGGCGGCGTAAGTGTCTCGCTGTTGGACTAAAAAACGTTTGATGGCATTGCCAGCGGTTGCCGTATCGCGGTAGGAGTAATAGTTCTCAGGGTAATAACGTGCCAAATCGTCAGGAATGGTTTCGATTTGTAAACAATTACAGTCCACGCATTGGAAGTAACGATGTTCATCGCGTAACCCTAACATCATTTCTTTTGCGACATAGGTACGATGTTCTCCCGTACTACCGCAGATACGGCATTGCATTAGGCCTTGCTCCCGTGAGTGCCAAACAGTTCTACGCCTGCTTGCCAAAAGTCAGTTCTTGTTAAATACCAATCCAAGGTTTTGGCCAAACCGGACTGGAAGGTTTCGGCTGGGACATAACCCAGTTCACGACAGATTTTACTGTTATCAATCGCGTAACGGCGATCATGTCCTGGACGATCGGCAACATAAGTGATGTGTTGACGATGCGGAACATGTGGCGAATCAGGGAAGCGTGCATCCAGTAAATCGCACAATTCATGGATCAGGCTGAGATTCGCTTGCTCATTATTGCCACCGATATTATAGGTCTCTCCGACCAAACCGTTGCGAATAATTAAATCAATTCCGCGATTATGATCATCAACATATAACCAGTCACGAATTTGCTGACCATCCCCGTAAATCGGCACAGCTTGCCCCTGTAATAAACGAGAAATAGCTAATGGAATTAATTTTTCGGGGTATTGATACGGCCCATAGTTATTCGAGCAGTTGCTAGTCGTGGTTTGCAAACCGTAAGTGTGTTGGTATGCCCGCACAACGTGGTCAGATGCGGCTTTACTTGCCGCATACGGCGAGTTGGGTGCATAAGGCGTGGTTTCGGTAAAAGCGGGGTCAGTGGGTGACAACGTGCCATACACTTCGTCAGTTGAAACGTGGTGGAAACGGTGCGCACATCCGGCCTTTTCTTCCAACCAGATTTTCTTTGCCGCTTTTAACAGGCTGTGTGTGCCGTCGATATTGGTTTTCAAGAAGGCATCTGGACCATAAATGGAACGGTCAACGTGTGATTCAGCGGCGAAATGCACAATAGTATCGATATTTTCGTCGCGCAATAACTGTTCAACTAATGCTTGGTCTAAAATATCGCCATGAACAAAGCGGAAATTGCTTTGTCCTTCTAGTGGTTGCAAGTTTTCATAACGTCCGGCGTAAGTTAAAGCGTCTAACACCACAATGCGGGTGTCAGGGTAAGTCTTCAGCCAGTAATGCACAAAATTTGTGCCGATAAAACCCGCGCCACCTGTAACTAACAGTTGTTTTGGTTGGTAACTCATGTGGTTTTGCCCTTATGCTGTTGTGTTGTGCAATGCTTGTAACATGTGACGTAAGCTGACGCGCCAATGCGGTAACTGATTACCCAGTAAAGTTTCTGTGGTGCGTTTGTCCATTACGCTAAATGCTGGGCGTTTAGCGGGGGTTGGGTATTCAGCCGTGCGTAATGCCTTAATTGGGATGGTTTTGTCTAATAATTGCAAGTTTTGGGCTTCTTCTTGGATAGCAATGGCGAAATCATACCAGCTTGCTACACCATTGTCGGCACAATGCAAGATACCCTGTGGTTTTTGCACGACCAACGCCCAAATGGTGTTGGCAAGTGTTTGTGTCCATGTTGGTGTGCCGATTTGGTCGTAAATGACCCCAATCGAGTCGCGTTCACGCATGAGACGCAACATGGTTTTGACGAAGTTATTGCCATACGCCGAATATAACCATGAGGTACGCACAATACAGGCAGTAGGGTGATATTCCTGCACGGCTTGTTCACCGTACAATTTGCTTTCACCGTACACGCCTAAGGGGGCTGTGGGGGCATCCACATCATACGGTAGGTTTTGTGTGCCATCGAACACAAAATCGGTGGAAACGTGGATCAGGTAAATGCCACGTTTGGCACAAGCTTGTGCAAGGTGTAACGCAGCAGTGTGATTGACGGCAAACGCCATATCGCTGTCGGTTTCGGCTTTATCAACAGCCGTATAAGCCGCCGCGTTAATCACAGCATCAGGTCGATTTTCATCCAACCAATGTGCAAGGGATTCAGCGCAGGTAATGTCTAATGTATCTCGATCTGTCGCCAGTAAGGTGATGTGGGCAGGACAAGTGGCTTGCAGTTCCGAGCCAAGTTGCCCGTTTGCGCCCGTGAGTAAGATTTTCATGCAAATTTCTCCGCAGTTTCCCAAGATTTTCCAACAGCATCTTTTGCCGAAATCTGTGGCGATTCACCCTCAATTAAAGGCCATTTAATACCAACTGTTGGGTCATTCCAATGCAGACTGCGGTCGTATTCGGGGGCGTATAATGCCGTGCATTTGTACAGAAAATCCGCCGATTCGCTCATAACGTAAAAACCATGAGCAAAACCTTCGGGAATCCACAACATACGGTGATTGGTTGCGGACAGTTCTACACCCACCCATTGCCCAAATGTGGGCGAAGACTGGCGTAAATCCACTGCAACGTCAAATACCGTACCACTGGTTACGCGCACCAATTTACCTTGTGGTTGGTGAATCTGATAATGCAGGCCGCGCAAGATACCTTGGGCAGAACGGCTGTGATTGTCCTGCACAAAGGTCAAATCCAAACCTAGTTCAGCAAAGGTGCGGCTGTTCCACGTTTCCAAAAAAAAGCCGCGTTCATCGCCGAATACACGCGGTTCGAGAATTTTGACATCGGGAATGGCAGTATCAATAACCTTCATTTCAGTAATTCCTCCAGATAGATGCCATAACCACTTTTCTTCAAAGGGACTGCTAAGCGTAATAATTGTTCGTCATCAATATAGCCCATGCGCCATGCAACTTCTTCAGGGCAGGCGATTTTCAAACCTTGACGTTCTTCAATCACGCGAATGTAGTTAGAAGCATCCAGTAAGGATGCGTGTGTCCCCGTATCCAACCATGCTGTACCGCGTTTAAGCATTTCAACGTGCAATTGTCCGCGTTCTAGGTACATTTGGTTGATACTGGTGATTTCTAACTCTCCGCGTGGTGAAGGTTTTACTTCTCTGGCTAAATCAACGACTTGGTTGTCATAAAAATACAGGCCTGTCACCGCGTAAGGGGATCGCGGTTGTTGAGGTTTTTCTTCAATGCTTAATGCTTTGCCTGATTCATCAAACTCCACCACGCCATAACGTTCAGGGTCTCGCACATAATAGGCGAACACCGTCGCGCCATCTTGCTGTTGTGAAACCTGTTGTAAACGGTGGGAAAGCCCTTCGCCATAGTAAATGTTATCACCGAGAATCAAGGTGGATGGCGCATGTCCTACGAAGTCTGCCCCAATTAGAAAGGCTTGGGCTAAGCCTTCGGGTTTGGGTTGTACAGCGTATTGAATATTGACTCCCCAATTTGAACCATCACCCAATAAATGTTGAAAAGCGGCTGAGTCTTCTGGTGTGGTAATAATTAATACATCCCGAATACCCGATAACATTAAGACAGTAAGTGGATAGTAAATCATGGGTTTATCGTAAACTGGCATCAATTGTTTACTAACCGCACGAGTAAGTGGATATAAGCGAGTGCCACTACCACCCGCTAGAATAATGCCTTTACGTTGCGCTAATTGGTTTTTCATAGCCTGAGTTTTATTACCCATACATTAGTTTATCGTGCTCTGAATTGTAGACAAGGCAGTTATATAGTGCAGTGAGCGTGAACAATAAAATACTATTTTTTGCTAGGTTTTCCTTCAAGGACAGTCTTGACATGGTATGGTACACTGCTTGACTGTTTTCAGTTAGTTTTGAGTGGATTCTCGGAGTTTAACCACATGAGCAATGCAAAACCTAGCCCGCGTGTTACCGTTACCAGTTTGCAGAAAATGAAGCGTAGCGGTGAAAAAATAGTCATGTTGACGGCGTATGATGCCAGTTTTGCGCGTGTTTTGGATGCCCAAGGGGTTGATATTATTTTGGTCGGGGATTCTTTGGGGATGGTGGTGCAAGGCCATGATACGACTGTACCCGTTACCATGGACGAAATGGTTTACCATACTCGCACGGTGACAATGGGGGCGCAACGTGCATTGGTGATTGGTGATTTACCATTCATGAGCTACACCTCGCCGGACATGGCATTACGCAATAGTGCGCGATTAATGCAGGAAGGGCGAGCGCACATGGTGAAATTGGAAGGTGGAGCGCCACAGGTCGCAACGGTTGCACAGCTTGCCCATCATGGTGTTCCTGTCTGCGCACATTTGGGGTTACAACCACAGTCCGTACACAAGTTGGGTGGCTATCGTGTGCAGGGACGTGATGAAACCGTTGCCAAGCAAATGCTGGATGATGCAAAAGCCTTGCAGGATGCAGGGGCGGATTTAGTGGTTCTGGAATGCGTACCCGTAAGCTTGGCAGCACAAATTACCCAGGCCTTGGAAATTCCTGTCATCGGTATTGGTGCGGGGCGTGAGT
>CAZTUZ010000163.1:0-629 GCA_964617055.1 uncultured Thiothrix sp. | reverse complement strand
GGCGTGAGTGTGACGGGCAAGTACTCGTTTTACACGATATGCTGGGGATTTCGCCGCGTGCGCCGAAGTTTTCCCAAGATTTTATGGCGAGTGGTTCAACCATTCATCAGGCTGTTGCTAACTATGTGGGGGCGGTAAAAGATAGTACTTTCCCAAAAGATGAGCACTGTTTTTTCTAAACATTAGCGTACTGGAGAGGGTAGTCAGAGATGGTTATTGTTGAGCAAATCGCCGAGTTACGCGCCCATATCAAAGCGTGGCGACGTGCGGGTGAAACCATTGCGTTCGTTCCTACAATGGGAAATTTGCACGCAGGCCACATTGCACTGGTAAAACGTGCACAGGAATTGGGTACGAAAGTGGTGGTATCGGTATTCGTGAATCCTACCCAGTTTGACCGTAAAGAGGATTTAGCGGCTTATCCCCGCACATTGGAGGCTGACTGTGCGCAGTTAGAGGCTGTCGCGACAGATTTGCTATTCACTCCGACTCCAGCATTGATGTATCCATCGGGTGGTTTGGCAAGTAAGGTCGAAGTTCCGGTGATTGGTGAATTACTTGAGGGGGCATCGCGTCCGGGGCATTTTACGGGGGTTTCCAAGATCGGAAGAGCGTCGTGTAGGGAAAGA
>CAZTUZ010000162.1:0-6410 GCA_964617055.1 uncultured Thiothrix sp. | reverse complement strand
ACTTGTGTCAACAAGTAGGTAATCATGCGCCCATCTTCACGCAAGAATAACTCGGTCAGTAAGATTAAACAGGTCGCACCGAGTAAGAAAATCTCAGGTGTCGCAATCGCAATATTCATCATTACTGACATACTCCTAAGGCAGTACTGTTGCGGTTAGTTTGGTTTGTAATGCTTGAGCCACCCATTGTTCGACAGATGCGCTCAATAACTCCGTCACAGGCTGTGGATAAATCCCCATCCACAATACGGCGGCAGCTAACACACTTAACAGAATCCACTCACGTTGATTCAAATCGGATAATTCCGCGACTTCGCCATGACGAATTTCACCGAATACCACTCGTTTGACCATCCACAACATATAAGCAGCCCCAATCATCAACGTAGTAGCTGATAGAATCGAAACCAATGGATTCGCCTTGAAACTTGCCAGAATCACCATAAATTCACCAACGAACCCTGATGTTCCCGGCAAACCTGTGTTCGCCATTGCAAATAGAACAAAGAATGTCGCGAGTAATGGCATCCGATTCACCACTCCACCGAATGCGTCTATGTCAGCACGATTCATACGCACCAACAAAGCCCCAATGATGAAAAATAAACCCGCAGAAATAAAACCATGCGATAACATTTGCAATACCGCGCCCTGCACCGCCACTAATGCAACATCATTACTAGTACTGTTGATTTCAACATTTGCTTTGATACCAAACACCACAAACAAACCCAAAATCACAAAACCCATGTGAGCAACAGTGGAATAAGCCATTAACTTACGCATATCTTGTTGAACTAAGGCGACAAAACCAACATAAATAATGGCAGTTAATGCCAAGAACAACATCAACCAATCCAAGTGCGCCGCAGCGTCTGGCACAATAGGGATAAAACGCAGGAACGCATAGCCGCCCACTTTAACCGCCAAAATAACCGAAACGCCAATCGGAGCTTGTTCATGTACATCAGGCAGCCAAGTGTGCATTGGCCACATAGGAACTTTCACCCCAAAGGCGATCAAGAATCCCAGCAACACCATGATTTGTGGCATCAAAGCCAACGGTGCTTTTTGCAAATCCGCGAAAGCAAAAGAACCACCCGCTGCATTGTAAAGGTACACCAAGCTCACCAGTAGGAAAACCGAGCCGAACAAGGTATACAAGAACATTTTCATGGTCGCATAAGTGCGGCGTTCACCACCCCAAATCCCGATTAACAGGAACAGCGGGACTAACATCGCCTCAAAGAAGATATAAAACAGCATAGCGTCTTGCGCAGCAAAAACACCATTTAGAATACCTTCCAAGATCAAAAACGCGGCGAGGTACTGAGGCAAACGCTCTTTCACACTGTCACTCGCACTCGCCACAATCAACAACACAATCAAGGCATTTTGGATGATAAAAGCAACCGAAATACCATCAACGCCCAACGCGTAATTGATGTTGAATGTTTCAATCCAAGGCGTGACCTGTACAAACTGCATCGCCGCACTGTCAGTATCAAACCCCAAATACAGCATCAAGCTGAGAAAAAGGGTGAATCCCGTAATACCCAATGCAAATGGTTTAGCCCCCAGACGGCCACCAAGCAACAACACTGATAGACCACCAAAAATTGGCAGCCAGATCAAAAAATTCAATAACATAGGTGTCAGCATGTCTACTTCCAGTCAGCTAGGGGTCTAGAAAAACAGAAACCAAGTCATCATCAACAAGATGCCCAGCACCATCGCAAAGGCATAATGGTACAGATAACCCGTTTGCACCAAGCGAACCAAGCGCGAGCAACGATTCACAAGCGTTGCCGAACCATTCACGAGCAAACCATCAATCAACATGCGCTCCCCAGCCGCCCACAAACCTGTTCCCAGATAAATCGAGCCTTTAGCGAACACTTTTTGATTAAAGCTATCCAGATAATACTTTTGATCCAACAAACGATAGAGCCATGACAAGCGCGTTTTTGCTTGATCGGCCAATGCTGGATTCTTCATATAAACATACCACGCAGTACCCACGCCCGCTGCTGCGAACAAAAACGGTAACGAGAAAATGCCGTGGAAAATAAAACCAAAGACTCCGGTGTATTCCTTCGTAATGGTTTGAATCCCATTATGGATAGAAACCGAACTCCCCAAACCTGGGTCAAAACCATGCAGTAAATCATTCACATGAATTGAACGCTGGAAGAAATCGCCCACCACCAATGGATCTAACCAAAAGCCAGCAATAACGGAAGGCACAGCCAGCAAAATCAGGGGAACAGTTACTACACGCGGCGACTCATGCAAATGCGCCAAGGTATGATCATCCATGCGCTCTTCTCCGTGGAACACCAAGAAGAACATACGGAATGTGTACAAAGCTGTCACAAATACACCTAATAGTAACAATAGGTGCGCATACCCCGCAGCCCACAAATGCGATTCATGAACTGCTTCAATCACCAAATCTTTCGAGAAGAAACCTGAGAAACCAGGGAAACCGATCAAAGCCAACGCACCAATTAGGAAAGTCCAATACGTTGTAGGCATGTACTTTTTCAAGCCACCCATTTTACGAATGTCTTGCTCATGGTGCATAGCGATAATCACCGAACCTGCGGCCAAGAACAATAATGCTTTGAAGAAAGCGTGAGTCATCAAATGAAAAACTGCTGCTGAATACGCCGAAGCTCCTAACGCAACAGTCATATAACCCAATTGCGACAAAGTGGAGTAGGCAATCACGCGTTTAATATCATTTTGTACAACCCCCACTAACCCCATGAAGAATGCTGTTGTCGCACCCACAATTAGGATCAAGTTCAGGGCAGCATCAGACATTTCAAAAATCGGTGACATCCGCGCCACCATGAAAATACCCGCTGTCACCATGGTCGCTGCGTGAATCAGTGCTGAGATCGGTGTTGGACCTTCCATCGAGTCCGGCAACCACACATGCAACGGCACTTGTGCGGACTTACCCATTGCGCCGATAAACAAAAACACCGCAATAATGGTCAGAACTTCGCCCTGCACACCCGGCAATAACTCCAATGGCGGTTTGCTAATGTGTAAAACACTGAACAATTCTTTGTAAGACAATGTATCGTAATAAGTCAGGATAACCGCAATCCCCAAAATAAAACCAAAATCGCCCACACGATTGACGATAAAAGCTTTCATATTGGCGTAAATCGCGCTTTCCTTCTTGAACCAAAAACCGATCAACAAATACGACACCAGCCCCACTGCTTCCCAACCAAAGAACAGTTGCAGAAAATTATTACTCATCACCAGCATCAACATGGCGAAGGTAAACAGAGAAATGTAACTAAAGAAACGCTGGTAACCTGGGTCCTCATGCATGTAACCGATGGTGTAAATATGAACCATCAAAGATACAAAGGTGACCACCAACATCATCAAAGCAGTAAGATTATCGATCAAAAAACCAATTTCAAATCGTAGTTTACCAATCACTGCCCAAGTGTAGACTGTGCCGTCATATACCGCACCATTGTACATGGTGTTAATCGCCACAATCACCGATAGGAAAAAGGCCAATCCCACGCCGCCAATCGTGACCCAGTGCGCCGCCTCACGCCCAATTTTTTGCCCAAACAAGCCTGCAACAATAGCAGCAAGCAAAGGCGCGAGCGGAATCAAGACATAAATCGCTTCCATTGCTTACCCCTTCATACTGTCGAGTTCTTGAATATTGATCGTGCGACGGTTGCGGAATAAAACCACAAGAATCGCCAAACCAATCGCCGCTTCCGCCGCCGCTACCGTCAAGATAAAGAAGACGAAAATCTGCCCCGATAAATCCCCTAGATAATGCGAAAACGCAATGAAATTCAAATTCACTGCCAATAACATTAGCTCAAGGCACATCAGGAGGATCAGTACGTTTTTACGGTTTAAAAAAATACCAGCAACACTAATCGCAAACAGCAAGGCAGCCACAATCAGGAAATGTGCTAATGGGATCATGTTCCAACCTCTACTTTTCTGCTTTCATCTTAACCAAACGCACCCGATCTTCGCGGCGAACTTGGACTTGCTGTGCCACATCCTGCTTCTTCGCATCAGGACGACGACGTAAGGTCAGCACAATCGCGGCAATAATCGCCACCAACAAAATCACCGAAGCAATCTCGAATGGGTAAACATAATCGGTATACAACAGCACACCCAAGGCTTCCGTGTTATTCGCTGGCGTAACCGCCAACGGTTGGGTCATTTGGAATGGCGCACTCTTTACCACCAGAATCATTTCCACTGCAATCACCGCTGCAACAAAAACCCCAGCAGGTAAATGCCGCATAAAGCCTTCTTTCAGTGGCGCAAGATTCAGGTCTAGCATCATGATGACGAACAGGAATAACACCATAACCGCCCCAACGTATACTAGCACCAACGTAATCCCTAAAAACTCTGCTCCCAACAACAACCACAAAGCTGTACTGGTAAAAAAGCAAACAATCAACGATAACGCCGCATACACAGGGTTACGCACTGTCACCACATTAGCTGCTGCGCCAACGAGTACCGCAGAGAATAGGTAAAAAATAATCTCCTCGAATATCATACTAGAGCTATCTCCTTTACCTTAACGGTACTTAGCATCGGCTGCTTTCATCTGGGCGATTTCTGCTTCGTACTTTTCACCCATTGCTAACAGCTTTTCTTTGGTTTGAATATTTTCACCACGATTTTCAAAGTGATACTCGAAAATATTGGTTTCCACGATAGCATCCACGGGGCAGGCTTCCTCACAGAAACCGCAGTAAATGCACTTGAACATATCAATATCGTAGCGTGTGGTACGGCGCGTACCGTCTGGACGCTCTTCCAACTCAATGGAAATCGCTAATGCTGGACACACCGCTTCACACAATTTGCACGCAATACAGCGTTCTTCACCATTGGGATAACGGCGTAAAGCATGATGCCCCCGAAAGCGTGGTGAAAGAGGCGTTTTTTCCTCAGGGTATTGCACCGTGATTTTCGGGTCAAACAAATGCCCACCCGTGACCGTCATGCCTTTCAGCAATTCTTGTAAGCTGAATGCCTTAACGTACTGTTTCAGGTTTATACTCATCCCCACACCTCACGATAACCACGGCTGCCAACCGAAACCGATTGCAATACCTTCTAAGAACACCCACAACAACGCCACTGGAATCAACACTTTCCAGCCCAAACGCATAATTTGGTCATAGCGATAACGTGGGAATGTGGCACGCAACCAGAAGAACAACAGCATGAAGAAGGCTGCTTTGACAAACAACCAATGCACACCATTACCAAAAATCCAACCCAGCACGGGCAGATTGGTTAAGAAATCTAACCCTTGGAACGGTGATAACCATCCACCCAAGAACAACAACGCAGTCAACGCGGAAATCAACCACATATTGGCGTATTCTGCCAAGAAGAAGATCGCAAACGCCATCCCTGAATATTCAATATGGAAACCAGCCACGATTTCGGATTCACCTTCCGCCACGTCGAATGGCGCACGGTTGGTTTCTGCCACACCGGAAATAAAATAAATCACGAACAAGCCAAACAAGGGCCACACAAACCAGCTAAAAATGCTACCCGATTGTGCCTGCACAATATCGCCCAGATTCAAGCTGCCCGATGCCATTAGCACACCGACCAAAGCGAAACCCATTGCGATTTCATACGAAACCATTTGCGCCCCAACCCGTAATGCACTCAACTGCGCATATTTGGAGTTAGATGCCCAACCCGCCACGATCACACCATAAACACCCAGCGATGTTAATGCCAATAAGAACAACAAACCCGCGTTCACATCGGCTAATACCAAACCATCGCTAAACGGAATCACCGACCATGCCGCAAATGCAGGTCCCATTGATAACAATGGGGCAATCAAGAACAAGAAACGGTTGGAATTGGCGGGGATAACGATTTCTTTAAAAATCAGCTTGAACATGTCCGCAAACGGCTGCAACAAGCCCTTAAAACCCACCCGATTCGGCCCAATACGGATTTGCATCCCACCAATGATTTTCCGTTCCGCATAAGTAGCATACGCCACCAGCAAAATCACAGGGATAATAATAGCGACAATCTTAAGCAGAATAACAATCAGCGTGACCAACCATTTCGGGAGAATCACATTCAATAATATAGCAAATGTCTCCATATTCTCCCCCTAACTCGCCTGCGCGATTTGTAACGTACCGAATGCATTACCCAGCACAGCCGTTTCTGCCAAACCAGCAGCAATGCCCGCGCAACCCACGGGAATCCCCGCATCCACGCTAACGGATAGCGTTAGGTTGGCATTACCTTGCGTTACGCTTACCTGTTGTGCATCCAGCACACCAAGCTGTGCAGCATCGACTGGATTCAAGCGCACCGTCGCGGGTTTAACCATTTCT
>CAZTUZ010000161.1:0-6424 GCA_964617055.1 uncultured Thiothrix sp. | reverse complement strand
GATCTATCGCTGTGACTGGAGTTCAGACGTGTGCTCTTCCGATCTTAACCCCCCGTATTACCCCCCGTATTACAGTACGGGGGATAAGCACCATCTGCTATCAACCACTTACGCCACGCCAATAAGTCACCGATGCGGATAGGCTTGAAGGGTCTTGCAGGGCGACGGGTTCAAGCACTGATCTCCGATTGGCAGTATCTTCCGTCTTGGATAGCGTTCTCACTCCGAATACTGACACAGCGCACTATGGCTTAGTTGGGCGATGATTGAGCCGCAAGCGGGATTACGCGGAATACAGCGCATCAGTTTCGATGCAGACCACCCGCCGCTACTTTTTAGCCTCAGTTCTAAATGCTTGCATGTTCGCTCGGTAGCGTTCAGGGTTCAGCACTCCGACCAAATGCAAGCAAACTACTGTTACTGCGTATCATTTTGCCGACACCGGCAAGATGATAATGAGTTCCACCCAAATGGAAGTGAGGTTGCGCTATCACATCCGAAAACGGAAAAAGCAACACAATGGCGATATGGTGCGGTTTGGCTATCACACCCGAATCGTGCATTAACCATTTTCGTGACCTCACGAATAAGGTCGGCAGAAACGCAAAGAACCGGAACGTGTCCGGCTCTGTTTAAGGTTGTGCAAAACGGGAAGGGAGTGCTTTTGCTTGCGGCTTGAGTGTCGCTTGTTGCGTCTCGCTGGTTGTGGTTGCCGCGCTGCGTCGCTGTTCGCTCCTTGCTTGCGCCCGTCACGCGCTCACTCCACGCGCTCACTACTTGCGGTGCGCCGCTAGGAGGCTTGACGAACCATGCTATCAAACATGGCTTTGTGCTCTTTGATGCAGAACACTTGCCCACAGTTGGTTTTCTGGAAGTGCGTGCCGCAAGCCGGACAGATTGCCACTTCACCAAACTTTTTATCTTTGGCGGTTTGCTTCAATGCCATGAGTTCCGCCACGGATAAGCCAACATAAGCCGCTCTGCCCATTGGTTGCTGGACTGGTTTGGGTGTGGATTGCGGTGATCTGGTCGCCGCTGGTGGTGGAGTGATGCCGAAGGGCTGTTTCTGGCTTTGCTCAAATGCTGCCATTGTGTGGCGATTGTGTTGGGTGCTGTAATTTGCCCTTCCAGTGCCTAATACATCCGCCGCGAAGCCCACCGGACGAACGGTAGCCGTAAAACCCACGCCATTTTTGACTTCGCCCGTTTCGCGTAATTTGTCCATATCCAGAATACTGCTATCGGTGAAATCTTCAGAGGCGTGAACTTTGCCCGTGCCTTCCATGTAATCCGCCTGTCGTTCGATCAGTGAGTTTTTGAGGAATTCCAAATAGCGTTCTTTTTGCATGAGGATAAGCACCAGCAAGCCGTGGCTGATCTCAAAGATAATACTGACCATGACCGCCACCATCACCACGCCCGTGCTAATCGTCACCTTGAATACATCGCGGGCAAATTTGTACACGGGCTTGAAGGATTCTTCTTTCATGCTGCTGGCGGCTTTGGCTTTCGCCTGAATCGCCGCGACACTGGCTTGTGCGGTGGCGGCACTGGCGGACTGTAACGAAGCCTTGAGGCTATCCACCGTGGCTTGCGTGCCATCACAGTGCTTTTCCTTACCTTCGGCTAATCGCGCCCGACATTGGGATAGTTTCGCTTCAGCTTTCGCGAGTTGCGCCGCCATACCGGAATTGTCGATAGTCGCCGCGCCTGTACCCATCACCGCTTGGAAGGTTTTGGACGATTCAGCCGATGTATTCGCGATGTGTTGTTGCTGCCCTGAACTACTGATTGCCTCATAAGTCACGCCCGCAAACATCAGGAAGAACACAATGGCATAAACCGCGCCCTTCGCTAAATCGTAGAGTGCCAAATGGTTGTAGGCGATGGATTTGATGTACGCCATCGCCAAGGGTAACGATATACCCAACACCGCGAACACGGGAATGGCAAAAACCTCGTGGCGATTGGCTTCCAACCAAGTGGCAAAACCCCACAGGTCATTAATGTACAGTGACCAAATGAACACGAAGTACACGACCAACGTACCGACGAAAGCGAAGTTTTCCGCCAGATGCGTTTTACGGATTTCCGCTTGCACCCGCGCAATCTTTTCGTTAGTGCTTTCAATGGTTTTATGCAACTTGTAGACCGCTGCCACGGCTTTGCCACCGGTTGATGGTGCATTCTCTGGGTTAGGATTATCCATGCTCAGCACCTCACAGCAGTTGAATTAAGCCAAGGTTGCCGAACGCGCACACAATCGCGTACCACGACCACCGTTCAGGTAATGCCGCCACCAGCAACGTAAAAAACGCACTGGCGAACGTCCAACCCACCGCTGGAATCGCCGCCCATGCATCGTATTGCAGGTATTTGACGGTGGTGAAGCCGATAAACAGCGTCATGCCCGCATTGATAGCGAATGCTGTGACCATAAACACCATGTGAAAGTCGATTCGCGCAAACATCGCCGCCAATAATTCGCGTGCGCTTAGCGGTTGGTGAACAGGCAGATTAGCGTTAGAATGGTTTTTCATTTTCAGCCCTTTGGTTAGATGGAAGTGAACCGCCTGCACCAAGGTCGAGTTTGATGCAGGCTTTTTTTTGGAAGTGAATTACTTATTGCGGCTTGACAATCGGATAGCTACCGTCCGAAAGTTGAACGAACTTCTCAACTATATACACGCCCATTTCATCAAAAAGCACATCCCCCACTGAAACATCTCTGACTTCCGTATTGATTTCGATTAGTTCGTATCTTGATACTGAGCCTAAGCCGTTGAGTTCATCGCCAATAAATGCTTTCATGATTTTCCCCTTAAGCCGCTGCTTGCATGGCTGGTTCTGAGCCGTTGCGTTTGCTGATGATGTTTTGATGCTTGCGGTTCAGCTTCTCGAATGCCGCGCCATCGTGTGCCAATACGTCGTAATAAATCGGTGATGCGGTCAAGGTGTGTGGCTGCATGTTGGGCGTGAGCTCCACCACTGCGTTAACGTTGGCGTACATGCGCTTGCTGCCATCCTTTGAATCAGCCAAGCGGTGAATGATTTCGACTTTGGCGGATTTGCCCAATAACACGCTCAATTCCTGACCTTCCACCAGTGGCTTGCCCGCGTTCAGCGACAAGATGCGGGAATACAATTTGCTGTCAGGGTTGTAGCTCAGGCTGCATTCTTCCACCACGGTATGCACTTCACCGCTGTTTTTATCCAGAATTTCCCACCCCAAACCAACGTATTCAAGTACCTTGGTTTCTTCGGTATCGCCATTTTTCACGGTGCGGGTGTGTTCGCCCAAAAATGCCAGCGATACCAATGCCGCCGCAAACGTGCCGGACGGTGCAAGGCTGAATGCGCTGCGTTCCACGATCTGGAACACACGGGAATTGGTTTTAGTGGTTTGGTTAGTCATGGTTGTTTACCTCAAGTTGTTCAATTTTCGTTTCGGTTGATGTTGGTTTAGGCGTAGTCGATTAAGTCGTCCGGTGCGTCGGGGTCAATGGGGTTGTCGTCGTCGCTGGCGTAGTCGATCAGGTCGAATACAAATTCTTTTAAACCCGCTTCACGCGCCAATGCGTCAACGATCTGTTCCGCTGTTAAACCTTTATCCATTAAGGTGCGCACGGTGCGCCCATAGGTGTAACGCGCCCAATGCACTTTGCGGGATAACATCAGGGATTTTTCACGCTTGAATTGCTCACGCTGCCAGCATTGAATGGCTTTCAATTCACGGTCTTGACGCACAGCCTCCATGATGACGCGGACATTGGAACGTCCAGCGCAAAAGTATTCATCCGGTCGAATCATCACGTCGAGTGGAATGGTGCGCCCACTGGCTTTGCGGCTCATTTCGTGTTCAATGCGAATCCAACCGCGATCCACGCTTTCCGGCTCGGCTTGCTTGCCTAGGATTTCCTTGCCCTTTTCGTACACGCGGAAAAAGTCATCTGAGCTTTTGCGGTTGCCCACATACATGGTTAAGCCCGCTGGACAGTGCTGTAGTGGGTCATAATCATCAATCTTGATTTCCCCCACGGTAATATCCGACCAATCACCGCACGGCTCGACAGCGGCTTTCATGTTGGGATTTTTGTTAGCATCGGACTTGAACAAGTCGTGTTTCTTCGCACCACGAAACAGCTTAGGCACGGTAAATTGATGCTCCAAGCAGTATTCGCCCGACAAGTCTAAGGCAATATCAACGCGAGAAATGCGCCAGTTGTTATACGTTAGGATTTCATACAGTTCTAACCAGAGTGCAGGATATTCCACCTGCAACACCTTGCAGCCCGTGCCCGTGAATTCCAGCATACCGCCCTTGTTTTGCCCACGTTCACTGTAAGCAATGTTGCCCACGGTCAGGTAGTCGTTATCCTTCCAAATCAAAATGGACGCGGATTCAGCATAGCCGTGCAAGCCCTTGCCCTGCTTCCACTTCACATCCATACCCGCCTCGAACAGAATGCCGCCGTTTTCGCCGACCTCTGACAACGTAGCCTTGAATGCATCCAAATCGTTAGTAGTCACACGCAACCAGTCGATCATGGTCACTTGCAGCCCATCCGGTTGAATCGCGGCATGAATCGGGTTTTTCGGTAATTCAATCAGGTACTTTTTACCATTTGCCTTTTCACGCACTGGCAAAGGTTTATGGGTGGAGGCATCAACCGTTGGTTTGCCGTCGTAGTTAGGGGACGGCTTCATGCTGCTAGTGTCGTAATGGTTGGCTAGGTCTGGAACAGGCTTTTTGAATAACGCCTTCAGGTCACTGGCGTTGCCGACTTGGTAGGTAGTGCTCATGCGTCACCGCCTTTTTTGTAGAGGACTAAAGCGTTTTCGATTTCTTCGCCCAAGATTTTCATGAGGCGGAAGGTTGCATCAACGACCGTTGCGGTATTGCGCCCGTCAAAGTCGCCGTATTGGGTGAGGAAGTCGAGAAGGGATTCAATTTCAGCCGCACGGCAAGATAAGTCTTCCAGTGTTTCACCACTGAAAACGGGTTGTGGCTGTTGATTTTCGGCTGAAGCGGTATTTTCTTCAGGTAAAAGAATGGTATGATTCATATCGAACCCTATTGATACATGGTTTCAAATTCGGTTGTCAGTGTTTGCCGCACTTCCAGCCCGTCTAAGCCCGCCTCGTGCGGGTTTTTTCGTTTATGCGTCTTTGTCTTTCTGTTCTTCTTCCTTTACTTTTTCACGCTCAAGAATAGTGATCACCTCACCATTGACACTTCGATTACTTCTTTTTGCCCTACCGAATAGCCATTCCTTTAAACCTTTTTCCATGCGTAAAGGGTATGGCTTTGGCTGCTTACCTTTACCTTCTGTCATTACTGATAAAGTTCCTTTTTGACTTCAAAGTGACTTCACTTTAGCGTGACTTCAAAATGAAGTCAATATGCCAATATGTATCTTATTGAAGTCAATTTGCTATCATTAAGATTATGGACATTCAGAAAACAGCATTACGATTACCCAAAGACCTGCACCAAATGGTTAGCGATGCCGCACGCGATGCAGGTCACAGCATGAATGCGGAAATAATCTTCCGTTTGAGGTCAAGTTTTGTCAGTGAAGAACCCAAGAGCAGCGACATAAAAGAACTGATGCGTGAACTAATACGCGAAGAACTGGCACGCATGAGCAAGGCGGGATAGGTAGCGGATGGTGGTCTAGTGGTGTTAAGTTGCACAGCTTCAACAACACCATAGGATGCTGATTCATGCTGGCAGATGATCCACAATTCCGTAAGCTCATCTATGAAGTCGGACTTAAATTTAGGGACAAACTGAACCAAAAGGCAATGCAAATGGTAACGGTTGATGCTAACGGCACGTCCACTGCGTTCTATTTCTTTGAGGGTGATGACAAGCTGAAAATCCTGATAGATGAAGTCAGGAGTGCCGCCGACTATCTGGAAACATCGCCTTATGAAACAAAGAAACCGTAATAACGGCTAGGTACTAGCGGGACTGCAAAGCGCAACCCACCGCACGATCTAGCCCATACTGTCATAACGCATTCAGGAGGCTTACGAATGAGTACAGTTACTTACGAACAAGATTTCTTTTCGTGGACGGTTGAGCAAGCGGCATTATTGAAACAACGTCGCTTTGACTTGCTGGATATTACGCATTTAGTGGAGGAACTCGAAGAAATGGGGCAGTCGGAAAAGCGGGCATTGGTGTCGTTCATTGAGGTGTTGTTAATGCACTTGCTGAAATGGCAGTACGAACCTTCGCACCGTAGCACCAGTTGGGAACTTTCCATCGTTGAGCATCGTGACCGCATCATTGACCATTTAGCGGATAACCCCGGCTTGAAAGGTCGTTTAGGTGAACATTTCGCCCAAGGCTATAAATACGCCCGCCTTGGTGCAGCACGCGAAACAGGATTACCCCTTAAAACCTTTCCCACTG
>CAZTUZ010000160.1:0-6474 GCA_964617055.1 uncultured Thiothrix sp. | reverse complement strand
AAATGGCGGCGGCGTATGTCGGGCAAGTATCGCCTGCTAGTACCCTTACCAACTGCAATTACTTCCAAATGGCGGACAGCTTGCGCTGGTTAAGCCATACCGCGTATCGCACCAAAGAATTGTCCTTAACCTTTACGGACAAAGGCTTTGGGCACGATGAACGGGCGTACTGGGAACAAGATGCCGCATGGCAAGGTTTCCGTGAGTTAATGGAAAAAATGTTGACCGTATGGGATTGGGGCGAAGCGATTACGGTTCTGAGTTTGGTGGTTAAACCCGCTGTGGAAGAAACGGTCTTGCGTCGTTTGGGCGAAGCGGGTCGACACAATGGGGACGTATTACTCGGTTTGCTGACCGATGCGCAACTGATTGATGCTGCACGTCATCGTCGTTGGACAGCCGCTTTCGTGAAAATGGCACTGGAAACCGAGGGTAATCGTGAATTAATGCAGTCATGGATTAGCAAATGGCAACCATTAGCGGATCGGGCGATAGCGGCGTATTGCGCAGCATTGCCAGATGTACCCAATGCCGCTGAATCTGCCCAGGCCTCTACCCGCGACTTGCAGCGCAGTGTCGGGCTGTGATTCACGCCGCAAGCACTACTGTTTAACAACTTAAGAGAATGCCACTATGCCGCCGTCTGTGATTGTGAATGAAAAAGACAATAGCCGCTTTGAACAATTGCCCACTGATACCATTTTGCGGGCAGCTTTACGCGCCGGAATCGGGTTTTCTTACGAATGCAATGCAGGCGGTTGCGGTGGCTGTAAGTTTGAATTAGTCAGCGGTGAAATCGAAACCCTATGGGCAGCCGCACCAGGGTTATCGGAACGTGATCGTAAACGTGGACGGCATTTAGCTTGCCAATGCCGTGCTAACGGTGAGATCACGATCAAAGCCAGTACAGGCAAAGAATATGTGCCGCCAATTCGCCCGCAACGCCAAAAGGCTATTCTCACAGGGATGACCAACATTACCCATGATATTCGTGAATTTCGCTTTGTCAGCGATGGTGAAGCCAACTTCCTGCCCGGACAGTACGCGCTGTTGGACATAGCAGGTGTGGGGGCGGAACGCGCCTATTCTCTTGCCAATACGCCCAATGCAGACAAGGAATGGCATTTCCAAATTCGGCGCGTTGCTAACGGTAAAGGCACGAGCGTGCTGTTTGATCAGTTGGCTATCGGTGCAGAAATCGGTTTGGATGCGCCTTACGGCATGGCGTATTTACGCCCCGATGCGCCGCGCGATATGGTGTGTGTGGCAGGCGGTTCGGGGTTAGCACCGATGATGTCGATTGCGCGAGGTGCAGCGCAAGCAGGCATGTTAGAACAGCGTCGCTTACACTTTTTTTATGGTGCTCGCACGCCAAGCGATGTGTGTGGGCAAACCCTGCTGGAACAACTCGACGGTTTTGGTACGCAGATTTTCTACTACCCCGTGGTGTCGGATAGCTCTTCGGATTGGCAAGGCGCAAGCGGTTTTGTTCATGCGCATATTCCGCAAGTGTTGGCGCAGCCATTAGGTGACTTCGAGTTCTATTTTGCAGGTCCCCCACCGATGACACAGGCTTTGCAGGAAATGCTCATGCTGGAGCAGGGCGTACCGTTTGAGCAAATCCATTTTGATCGGTTTTTCTAGCTCGTTTTTACAACAGGAGGTGGGGATGAGCACCGCGCCAATCAGCGGTAATATTACTCAGCCTACGTCAGTACACGGCGTTTTGCTTGAACCTGCGGATGGCTTCGAGGTGCGGCGGCAGAAAATGGCACGCATTATTCTCGATTCCATGTACCAGTTTTTGGGCTTGTTGGCGGTGGATGGGACGGTATTGGAAATCAATCAAGCCGCATTAGATGGGGCGGGTTTGTGTTTAGTCGATGTGCTGGGCAAACCCTTTTGGCAAGCGCGTTGGTGGGAAGTTTCCACTGAAATTCGCCAGCAAGTCAAAACCATGATTGAAGTCGCAGCGCAAGGTCACTTTGTGCGTTGCGATTTTGAAGTGTTTGGCGAGCATCAAGGTGGGAAAACCATTGTTATTGATTTTTCCCTGAAACCGATTTTCGACGACCAGGGCAAGGTAGCGTTTTTATTACCCGAAGGGCGTAATATCACCGAGAAAATCACTAGTAATGCCCAATTGGCGCGTAAAAATAGTGAATTACAGTCAGCTTTAGAAAAGTTAAAAGCCTTGGATGGTTACAAAACACATTTCTTTGCCAATGTCAGCCACGATTTACGCACGCCATTGACCCTGATTTTGGGAGCAGTGGAGCAACTGATTCAAGATGGTAAAACTTTGCAGGAACGTGAACAGTTTCGGCTGGCAACGATTCAACACAATGCAAAATCGCTTTATCAGCAAGTGAATAATTTGCTGGATTTAGCCCGTATCGATGCGGATCGTATGCCAATGGTTTATACACGCACCCGCGTCATGGGTTTGGTGGAGGAAGTCGCTGCCAGTTTTGCAACGGCGGCGGAAGATCGTCGTATTCAGCTCAATGTACAAGGTGATACACAGTTAACGGCGGAGGTGGATCGCGTTAAATTAGTGCGTATTCTCAGCAATTTACTCTCAAATGCTTTTAAATTTACCCCAACGGCTGGGCGCATTAGCTGTGTATTGGAAGGAATGCCAAACCAGCGTTTCTTACTCAGCGTACAAGATAATGGTGGCGGGGTAGCAGATGCACTAAAACCGCATATTTTTGATCGTTTTACCCAAGGTAGTGAGGAACTCGGTGCGGGTGGCAGTGGCTTGGGGTTAAATATTGTCAAAGAATTTGTGGAACTGCATCAGGGCACGATTATTGTGGTCGATGCGCCCAATGGTGGAGCTGTTTTTCAAGTCGAACTCCCAATTCATGCACCAGACGGGTTTTTTGTCCGTCCAGAACAAAGCAGCTTCCCCAACGTATTGCAAAACACTTTAGCTTTGGAATCCCCCGCGCATTACCCGCTTAATAATACCGAGGTGCATCCGAATAAGCCGCGCATTTTGGTAGCAGAGGATAATACCGATTTACGTTATTTCCTTTATGAAAGTCTGAGTTATGAATATGACGTTCTATTAACTGAGAATGGTAAATCTGCCTTTCAAACCGCGTTACACAACCCGCCTGATCTGATTATTACCGATTTGATGATGCCAGAATGGGATGGTGAACGTTTGGTGCGGGCATTACGCAATCAAACCAGTTTCCCGAATGTACCCGTATTGGTGCTGTCGGCACGAGCAGATGAACCCTTAAAAGAAAAGCTATTGAAAGAATTGGTGCAAGATTATTTATCTAAACCTTTTTCAGCACAAGAACTACGGGCGCGAGTGCGTAATCTGGTAACGGTGAAATGTACCGTTGATTTATTACAAAGAGAACTCAATTCCCAAGCCTCAAATATTTTAGAACTGACAACAGATTTAGTGGAAAGTCGCCAATCCTTACAACACAGCTTAACAGCATTACAAGTAGCGGATCGGCGTTGGTTCGGCTTGTATGAAAATACCGCCGTTGGAGTGGCATTAGCTGATGGTAACGGGCGGATTTTATCGGCGAATCCCGCATTACAACGCATGTTGGGTTATGAAAACGATGAAATCATTGGGTTATCATTTATTGAAATTACAGAAACCGCGTTGCGCACCAAAACTCGCACCAATGTGCATGATGTCATGGATGGCAAATTGCCCAGTTATCATTTGCAAAAGCGTTACGAAAAGAAAAATGGTGATTATTTGTGGGCAAATGTGTGTGTGTCGCTTGTACCCGCAATGGAACAGGACAGCCCTATGCTGGCAGTCATTGTCGAAGACATTACACTGCGCATGGAGGCAGAACGTTCTTTAGCTGCTACACGAAATGAATTAACCCGTGTGTCGCGTTTTACTGCGATGGGGGAATTGGTGGCTTCAATTGCGCATGAAATTAATCAGCCGCTTTCGGCGGTGATTACCAATAGCGTGGCAGCATTGCGTTGGTTGGCGCACACCACCCCTAATCTTGAAGAAGTGGAGGCGGCTCTCAAACGTGTACACCGTGATGCTAATTTAGCAAGTGCGGTTATTGCCCGTATTCGTGGTTTTTTACGCGCGGGGGAAATCAAGCGTGAACCTATTCTTGTGCGGCAAATGTTGGATGAATTACTGCAAATGTTACAAAGTACGCTGTCAGAAGCCGAAGTGTGCATTCATGTCGACTTTCCCAATCTGCCGATTTACGTCATGGCAGACCAAGTGCAATTGCAACAAGTGTTATTGAATCTCATGATGAATGCGCTGGATGCCATGCGTGACTTAGCCTCAGAGCGTCTGTTACGCCTTGCTGTGGGTGTGGATCAAACGGGCGCGGTGTGCTTTGTAGTGGAGGATAATGGTTTGGGGATTCCTACGGGCAAAGAAACGCAATTATTTAATGCCTTTTTTTCCACGAAACCGAACGGTTTAGGCATGGGTTTGGCAATCAGTCGTAGTATTGTCGAAAATCACGGCGGTCGCTTGTGGTTTGAGCAACAGCGTGCAACGGGGGCGTGTTTTATGTTCACTATTCCCAATGAATGAGGCGGGTATGCAAGCAACAGAATGGGTTTATGTGGTCGATGATGATTTATCAATGCGTGAAGCACTCAGTAGCTTGCTTCGTTCGGTTGGTTGGCGAGTGCAAACTTTTGCTTCCGCCTTGGAATTTCTCGCTGCCCCGCGTCAGGCAAATGCGGTTACTTGCTTGATTTTGGACATACGAATGCCTGAATTAAACGGTTTGGAATTACAAACACGCTTAAACCAGCTTGGGCAAACCATTCCCATTATTTTTATTACAGGGCATGGCGATATTCCCATGGCAGTCCGCGCTATGAAGCAAGGTGCAGTGGAATTTCTGCCAAAACCGTTTGGTGACGAAGAACTCTTAACCGCTATTCGTACCGCCTTAACACAAGCGCGTAGTTTGCAGCAAGTCGAGGACGAACTGGATGACATTCGTCGCCGTTATGCCTTACTCACTAACCGCGAAAAAGAAGTAGCGGTGTTCATGGTTAAGGGGACACTAAATAAACAAGTCGCCGCAGCATTAGGGGTGTCGGAAATGACCATCAAGGTGCATCGGCATAACGTTATGCAAAAACTCGGCACGACAACTGTACCGGATTTAGTACGGATGATTGAACGCTTAAACATTAAAAGTGCTTGAGATCACTTTCCCATCTGCTCTAGTAACACTTGTTTGGCGATGTCGGCAGTCATGCGAATGTGGTGTTCGGTTTCGGCACAGGCGGTTTCGACATCGCGGGCGAGTGCGGCATCGTAGATACGTTGGTGTTCGGCATGAACATCGCGCTTGCCGAGGTTGGCGATCAGCGAGATATTGCGGTAACGCTTATGTTGGTCGTAAAGAATATTGTAAAAATGCAGCAACCATTTCGAGGTACAAGCGGAAAGCAACGCCCAATGGAAATCGTGATTGCGTTGTTCCCACACGGCTAAATTGTCAAACAGGTTGAGTTCTTCGACTTTGCTGAGTTGGTAGTAAGTCGCTACCACCCGCGATTCCCAATCATCCCCACCCGATAACAGGCTTTTACGCAAGGCTTGCAGTTCCAAGGTAATGCGCAAATCGGTTACGTCTTCGAGGTCTTCCGGTGAAATCGGCGTGACACGAAAGCCGCGTTGCCCTTCGGTAATCACGAATCCGTCCGAACTTAAGCGGCTCAAGGCTTCGCGCAATGGGGTCGCGCCCACGTCGTAAGTATTGCGCAAGTGTTCGATCTTGAGTTTGGTATCGGGCGCGAGTTTGCCTTGAATAATGTCTTCGCGCAGTTGCCCATAAACGTAATCGGTCAGGGTGCGTGGTGCGGTGTCGCTTGGTGGCAAACTGGTGGTCATAACATTAGCTCGTCGGATACGGAGGAATCTCCATATTATACCAATAACTGGCATTTCTTTTGCAATGCATCATAAAATTCAATTTGTCCACTAAACCTAAAAATATCGATATTATCTTTAATTCTCGATAATTCTGCGGTATGCTTGCTGTATTCATTTGCAGAGGAGGTTATCTGGCAATGCAAGAAATCAAACATTTCATTAATGGCGAGTTTGTCGGTTCTGCATCCGGTAAAACGTTCGCCAATATCAACCCCGCCACCAATCAACAGCTAGGTTTTGTCCACGAAGCGGGCAAAGCGGAAGTCGATCAAGCCGTGGCTGCGGCGCGTGCGGCATTAAAAGGCGAGTGGGGGCGTATGCCCGTCGCGGAACGCATGGCTATCCTGCACAAAGTCGCGGATGGCATTAATGCGCGTTTCGACGAATTCCTCGAAGCTGAATGTTTGGACACGGGTAAGCCCAAATCCTTGGCTTCGCACATTGACATTCCACGCGGCGCGGCGAACTTCAAAGTCTTCGCTGACTTGTTCAAGAACGTTCCGACCGAAAGCTTCATGCTGGATACCCCCGATGGCAAAGGCGCGTTGAAT
>CAZTUZ010000159.1:0-6657 GCA_964617055.1 uncultured Thiothrix sp. | reverse complement strand
AGCACAAGCGGCATTACAGGGGCTTGAGAATCCGCCGTTGCTGATTGCGGTAACAGTGCTGACCTCGATGGATAAGGCACAGTTACAAACCACTGGAATTACGGTTGAACCGTTGGCGCAAGTCGAGCATTTAGCTCAATTGGCGGCAGCAAGTGGTCTGGATGGGGTGGTTTGTTCAGCGCAAGAAGCGGCATTATTACGCCAGCAATTAGGAAATGATTTTTTGTTGGTGACACCAGGGATTCGTCCGGCAGGCAGTGAACAAGGTGATCAATCGCGGGTTATGACTCCAGAGCAAGCAAAAGCCGCAGGCGTAAGCTATGTTGTTGTAGGTCGCCCTATCACGCAAGCAAATGACCCCCAAGCGGTTATTGCGCAAATCAATGCGGAATTGGGAGCGTAAGCCCCCAGTTCCTCTGTGCAGGGCTTATGCGCGTAGCAAGCCCAGTGCTTCTTTTTGCATAGCTCCGCGAGCAAAAATGAGTTTCCAACGACTACCACCAGCTTGTCGCCATAATAATGCGGCACGGACACCTGCTAACAGCAGAGTACGAATTTTTGCGGCATTTTCAGGATTGGCTAAATGTGATTGCTCGCCTTTAATCATAATGCGCGGCCCCAATTGACTAATGGTATTGCTGTATATGTCTGCCAGACGTGCAATCATATTGGGGTGTGTCATGGTGAAAAAGTCCAACTGTTGTTGGGCATTTTCAATATTACCTAGCAGTTTTCTAAACATATCCTCATTGCTGCTAAGTTTTTTCTCCAAATACAGTAAGTTGACCGCATAGCGGGTCGCTTCTATGTTTTTGGGTTTACCATCAGGTGTCAAGCCGCTGCTTCCCAGCTGGTACATTAACACTTTAAGCCCCGTGTTTAGGTGATTCACACCACCATAGAGGTCTTCGGGATACCTTACGTCATCAGCTAGAATGCTATTTACACAACTGTTCAGCAGATCAGTATCGACCGTGCCACGATTAGCAATTTGAACAACGCCTTCAACACATTGGAACAAGGCAGCAAGGGCAATGGTACGATTTCGATTATTGGCTTCCACGATGGTCTATCAATCTTTCTAAAATTAAGAGGGCAAAGGGGGATATGGTGTTGGTTCTGTCACTTTCAAGTGGGCTTGGTGTAAATCATGCGTTTTGTGGGCAGCCAGCCGCCATGCTGTCGATAATACCACCACCAAGGCAAACATCACCTTGATAAAATACAATCGATTGTCCAGGTGTAATGGCACGTTGAGCCTGCGGGAAACAAACTTCACAGTGATTGTCATCGATCATGACTACCGTACAGATTTCTTCTATTTGTCGATAACGGATTTTCGCCTTGCAAGAGAAGGTTGTGGCTGGAGCTTTCCCGCTAACCCAGTGTAATTGGGATGCTTTTAAGAAATGTTTGAGTAGTAAGTCGTGTTGGTGGCCTTGTGCGACAATCAGACGATTGCATGACATGTCTTTGTCAACAACAAACCACGGAGCTTCATCCGCGTCTTTGCGCCCGCCGATACCTAAGCCCTGACGTTGCCCTAACGTGTAATACATTAAGCCATGATGTTTGCCTAGTACCATGCCCTGAGGGGTAACAATATCGCCTGGTTGTGCAGGTAGAAAACGTTGAAGAAACTCGCGAAACTTCCGTTCACCGATGAAACAGATACCTGTACTATCTTTTTTCTTGGCTGTGGTAAAACCTGCCTGTTCAGCGATTTCCCGTACTCGGCTTTTTTCCAATTCACCGACAGGGAATAAGCTACGTTGCAGTTGGTGTTGTTGCAAGGTGTATAAGAAATAAGTCTGATCCTTATTGTTATCGATACCCTTAAGCATTTGCACAGTACCATCAACCTGTCGTGCGGCGCGTGCATAGTGCCCCGTAGCGATATAATCCGCTCCTAAATCTAGCGCAAACTCTAGAAAAGCCTTAAATTTTATTTCTTTATTACACATGATGTCGGGATTCGGTGTGCGCCCCGCGCGATACTCTTCCAAAAAGTAGGTGAAGACCCGATCCCAATATTCTGTGGCAAAGTTGACAGTATGCAGGCGGATACCAAGCTGATCCGCAACTGCCTGCGCATCAGCAAGATCAACGTGAGCGGAACAATACTCCTCGGTATCATCCTCTTCCCAGTTTTTCATAAATAAACCTTCCACAGCATAACCTTGCTGTAACAACAGCAAAGCGGCAACGGAAGAATCTACTCCGCCGGACATACCGACAATAACACGCTTTTTGTTCATATCACTCATTGGAAATGAAGTGGTGCAAACTGTCAAGCGGGTAACGAATACCTGCGTTATAAGTGTCGATAGACCGTAACACTAAATCGCTGCGCGGTACAAAACGATTGCTATCACGGATTTCTGATTCGGTCAGCCAATGTGCAGCGGTAATGTCAGGGTCGAGCTGGTAATTGGGAACTTGTTCAACCGCCAACCCTGTGAACGTAAAGCGCAGGTAAACACGGTCTGGGTCGTCGCGTTGCATGTGAAAAATACCGAGCAAAGCGGTTGGCTCGAACCGCCACCCCGTTTCCTCTAGCGTTTCCCTGCGTACAGCATCCAACAAACTCTCACCGAACTCCATGTGTCCGGCAGGTTGATTGATTACCATCTGACCATAATGCATTTCCTCAACCATGAGAAAACGTCCATCACGCTCAATTACACTTGCTACTGTGACACGGGGTTTCCAGACCATATCTTTATCCATTGGGTATGATTATGCTTATTTTACCCAAAATTTCTCAGGCATTCAGCATAGGTTTGATCAATCAAGCGCAATTGTCACGTCTACCTTACTATTGTTCATTACCGTAAAGGAACGGTCGCGCGTAACATTATTTAATTTAACAATTGCCTTGTAGTTACCAGGGTCAAGAGGCAGCATAAATGAATGCGTAGTAGCGGACTTGACCAAAGAGTTATCAGTGCTGCGATATACTTTCCATTCTACGGGTTGTAACGCGGGTTCATTTTTCAGAGTTGCGCGTAAATATGCGCCTGTTTTATTGTCATCATCCTTAGCATACAGAGCTGTGCTGGTGAGTGTGACGGTTACGATAAGGGTTGTGAGTAGGGTGCGAACAATGCGATTTTTCATGACGACCATCCTTGTGTTGCCACTTACAGTTGTTTTGGGTTTGTTCAGTCTGTGTTAATAAAGACTATAGAACAAAAATAGCACAACTGTATTAAAAAAGTAGCAGATGGTAGTTTTTTTTTGATGAATGCAAAAAAACCGTTCTATGCTTGATGCAAAGAACGGTTTTTAATCAAGCCACTTAGCTTAAGCGAACTAAATGCCCGTCAGGCATATTAATTCCGACCAGCCAATGGAGCTGCGTCTAAGATAGCATCGGAGACACCTTCGCTATAGGCGGCGAAGTTTTTGTGGAATGCCATCGCTAATTGCATTGCTTTGTCTTCATAGGCCGCTTTGTCTGTCCAAGTAGACGCTGGGTCTAACACGTCAGATGGAACGTCAGGGCAAGCGGTTGGAATTTGTAAACCAAAGATAGGGTCGACACGCATTTCAACGTTATCCAGCTCACCATTCAATGCAGCATTAACCATGCGGCGTGTATGATGGATGTTCATACGTTTGCCAACGCCATATGCACCGCCTGTCCAGCCAGTATTGACTAACCAGCAAGAAACACCATGTTCGTTGATTTTCTTACCTAACAAATCAGCGTATACAGAAGGGTGTAAAGCCATGAATGGCGCACCGAAACAGGTGCTGAAGGTTGCGGTTGGTTCAGTCACACCTTTTTCTGTGCCTGCCACTTTCGCGGTATAGCCAGAAATGAAGTGATACATCGCTTGTTCAGTGGTCAGCTTGGAAATCGGTGGCAGTACGCCAAACGCATCACAAGTCAGCATAATAATGTGTTTAGGATGACCTGCTTTACCTGGGTATAATGCCCCTGGCATTTGGGTAATCGGGTAACTGGCACGAGTGTTTTCAGTAATGCTGTTATCATCCAAGTTTAGGATGCGGGTTTCAGCGTCCATCACCACGTTTTCCAGCACTGTACCGAACGTGTGTGTGGTTTTGTAGATCATCGGTTCTTGTTCGGCGGACAAGTTGATAACTTTTGCATAGCAACCGCCTTCGAGGTTGAATACGCCGTTATCACTCCAACCGTGCTCATCGTCGCCGATTAGTGGGCGGCTAGGGTCAGCGGATAGGGTGGTTTTGCCTGTACCTGATAAACCGAACAGAATCGCTACGTCGCCTGCTTGCCCGACGTTTGCCGATGCGTGCATGGACATAATGCCACGTTGTGGTAACAAGTAGTTCAGTACCGAGAAGATGGATTTTTTGATTTCACCCGCGTAGTGCGTACCACCGATCAATACCAAGCCACGGCTTAAGTTCAGCAGCACGAATGCGCCAGAGTTTGTGCCGTGTGCTTCTGGGTCAGCCTGCATGTCAGGTACATGAATGACGGTGAACTTAGGCTCATCAACTGCTAACTTGCGGCCTAAATCGTCAGGGCGAATGAACATGTTACGCGCGAATAAAGCGTGCCATGCGTATTGGGTAATAATGCGAACTGGCAGTTCGTCTGCTTCGCTAGCACCTGCTAACAGGTCTTGGACGAAAACTTCTTTGCCTTCTAGGAATTTCAGAGCATCGCCTAAAATACGGTCGAAGTTGGTTTCGCTCATGCCTTTGTTGACTTTGCCCCACCATACTTTGTCATGAGAACCAGCATCATCAACAATGAATTTGTCATTAGGAGCACGACCAGTAAACGCGCCGGTATAAGCTACGAACACACCATCAGCACTGATTTTGCCTTCGCTACGGTTTAATGCTTGTTCATAGAGAACTGGAGAAGATTGATTCCAGTTGATATTTTGCAACTTGTCCAGACCCAGTGTATTCGCAAGGTGCTGTGCCAGTACGGCTGTTGTACTCATTTAACGCCTCCGGTAGCGTGTTAATGTCAACCAATTTAATAGATAATGCAGAGAAGGCAACGAATGATAAGCGAAGTCGCCAACTTTTCAAATAACTTTCATGGGTAAAACCCAACATGTTATCGGAATATCTATAGCAATGAGTACCTGTCATGTCATATTTTTATGATAAGTTGAAGGTTCATTAAATAGCACGAACGCGGAATCATGATGCATTAAGACGTGAATCCGAGGGGATTTTTGCGTGTGATGTTAGGGCATTATGTTATGCTGTGGGGATGGAAAATTTTTACTTAAGTGATACACGATTTGATGCTTTTGCATTAAACGATCGGTTACAGGCCTCTATTCAGGCGGCAGGTTTCACCTATTGTTCCCGTATTCAAGCGCAAACATTGCCCTTAACCCTAACAGGACAAGATGTGGCAGGACAAGCGCAAACAGGAACGGGGAAAACAGGGGCATTTTTGGTCGCAGTCTTGCAGCATTTATTGCAATCGCCTTTATCAGATGCAACAGCGGGAACGGTGCGTTGTTTAATTCTTGCTCCTACTCGTGAGTTGGCCATACAGATTGCGCGTGATGCGGAGGCCCTAGGGAAATTCACAGGTTTGCGTTCGGTTTTGGTTTATGGTGGGGCGGGTTATGAGAAACAGCGTCGACAATTTGCCGATCCTGTTGATATTTTAATCGGAACACCAGGGCGAATTATCGACTATTGGAAACAAGACGTTTTTACCCTGAAGCAGGTGCAAGCCTTGGTGCTGGATGAAGCCGACCGTATGTTTGATATGGGGTTTATTCAGGATGTCCGCTACTTAATGCGTAAGTTGCCACCACCAACGCGACGTTTAAACATGTTGTTTTCGGCAACATTATCGCACCGAGTGTTGGAACTTGCTTATGAGCACATGAATAATCCACAGACTGTATTGGTGGAGTCGGCATCTAAACGTGCGGACAACATTTTTGAAACGGTTTACTTTCCAGCAAACGACGAAAAAATCCCGTTATTATTGGGGTTATTGCAACATTTAAAGCCAGTACGAGCAATGGTGTTTGTAAACACTAAGCACGCTGCGGAAAAAGTTGATAATTACCTGCGAGGAAATCATGTTGCGGCGGAATTGATCTCGGGTGATGTGCGGCAAAATAAACGTGAGCGTTTATTGAAGGAATTTGAAGCAGGTCAATTCCAAGTGTTGATTGCGACAGATGTCGCGGCGCGTGGTTTGCATATCCCGGATGTGACACACGTTTTCAATTTTGATTTGCCACAAATGGCGGAAGATTATGTGCATCGCATTGGGCGTACAGCGCGTGCTGGTGCATCAGGGGAAGCGCACAGTTTTGCTTGTGAGGATACCGCATTTTATTTGCCAGAGATCGAAGCATATACGGGGAAGGCTATTCCTGTCAGCAAGATCACAGAGGACTTGTTGGCGGCTAATATTCAACGTCCCCAACGTGTAAAACGTGAGGGGGCGCACCATCCCGTGCGCCATCATGCGCGTAAGCAGAAGGGTACTGCGAGTCATGGACAGCACAGTACGCATCGTCGGCATCGGAAACACGAGACTTCTTCAACTGCCGGGCGTGGCACGGGGGCGAGTCAAACTGATGTACATCAGCAACAGTCCCATGCTAACAACCATACTAACGGCACTGACTAGTAACCAGCGCGGATGTAGAAGGAGCAGGTACATGC
>CAZTUZ010000158.1:2506-6666 GCA_964617055.1 uncultured Thiothrix sp. | reverse complement strand
TCTGTTGGTGTTGCATGGCAGGCTAATAAGCCTAAACTCACTCCCAGTAAGCAACAGGTTTTCGCAACGGTTTGTTTCATGAGAGTATCCCTTTGGTTTGTACAAAACCATATACACGTCGTGCGAATAAACCACTACCTAACAATGCCAGCATTAACCAGTCGAGACTCCCACCACCACCAGACGAGCTGCTCGAATCACCAGAAGAACCACCGCCACTAGTAGTATCACAAGTGCTCATGGATTGCCCTTGCGTTAATTTAACGGCACGACATGCATCTAACAAACCAGCACCCATCGCCCAAGAGGTATCGACATGAGGACGCACAGAAGCAACCAGAATTTGTTTGGTTTGCTCAGGCGTGAGGTTAGGATTAATCGCCAACATCAGTCCCACAACCCCTGCAACATGTGGCGCTGCCATACTAGTGCCTGAATACTCACCATTCACATAGCCAGAAGCAGGTCCCACGGTGGAGGCGATCCCCACACTAGCATCGACCGTTGTCCCAGGTGCTGCTAAAGTAATACTAGAACCGTAATTACTGAAAGATGCTTTTTGACCTTGCGGTGTTATGGCGGCGACATTAATCACACCACTACACGTTGCAGGTGAATAGGGGGTTATATCCATGTTTTTTCCGTCATTACCAGCGGAAACGACAACAACAGCCCCTTTAGATAAGGCATAATTGATGGCTTCCTGCTCTGCGGCACTACACACACCCTCTCCACCAAGACTCATATTAACCACTTTCGCGGGACGTGTATTTTGTGGGATATAACCAGCACTTGTACTACCTACGACGACAGGTACGGCAGGATCACCAACCGCCCAATGCACACCGTCAATGATGTCAGATAATGTACCGCCGCCTTCCCCCAACACTCTCACGGGCAAAATACGCGCTTGCCAGTTCACGCCAGCAACACCAACCGTATTATTGCCTGTCGCCCCCAAGATACCTGCGACGTGCGTCCCATGCCAATCGCCCGCGCTGTCATAGGGATTCCAGTCACGCCCTGAATTAGCGTCTTTAGCTGTCGCATCATCACTGATCATATCGATACCAATACGACCATTACTGTCCGTAGCAAAGCGTCCTGTGAAATCCTCATGGTCAGAAGCAATACCCGTATCCACCACTGCAATCACGGTACTGGATGATCCGGTTGTGACATCCCACGCACTCACCGCATTAATCGCCCCTGGATACTGCTGTGACGACCGGAGATTCCACTGATAGTCAGCGAAGTATTGATCATTCGGTGTCAACATAGGATACAACACCCGATCCGGCACGGCGTATTCCACCTCAGCCTGTTGTGCCACCCTTTGCGCAAAGACTTGGGCATCAGCCAATGTCATCGCATTAGGCAATTGGAGTAAATGTGCATCACCTGCCATTGGGCGTTGATAGGTAAGCTTAGAAGCTGCACGAGCCGATAAACGCCATACCGTATCTGCCGCCATTGCGCGTGGCAGGGTACTTTTACTGGCTGTAGCTGCGGTTGGTTTTAGCTTTACAATCAAACGCGTCACGTTTGGCGAGAAAGCATCTGCAGCCATAACAGACTGGCTTAATCCTAACGAGAGCAACCCCGTGGACAACCATCCCAGACACTGACTTTTTGTCATAAACATTCCCCATGATCCCCATTATTTATCATCAACAAATAAGACTGATCTTACATAAATAAATCATTACCTAGTTAGACTTATATTTAGATTAGTCATTCCATTCCTACCAATATTTGCTGTTTATTTGTCCAGCAATTAACTTTATCAGAGTATTCATCGTCACACTAGTCTATAGACATCAACAAGCATTCCCGCCTCAGGCTAAATCCTGCTAAAATCCCACCTCCCTGATTTGCTAAGCCCGACTAGAACAATGCATAAAGATAGTACTCCGCCACACACGCCCATGATGCAACAATACTTAAAAATCAAAGCGGAATACCCCGATATTTTGCTGTTTTATCGCATGGGTGACTTCTACGAAATGTTCTTCGATGATGCCAAACGTGCCGCGACACTATTAGACATAACCCTAACCGCTCGTGGTGCATCGGCAGGCGAACCGATTCCCATGGCAGGTGTGCCTTACCATGCGGCAGAACAATACATTGCGCGTTTATTAAAAGTCGGCGAATCCGTTGCTATTTGTGAACAAATTGGTGATCCTGCCAAATCTAAAGGTCCAGTTGAACGTAAAATCACCCGTTTACTCACACCTGGCACTGTTACTGACGATTATTTATTAGAAGATCGCCGCGATAATATTTTATTAGCAATTACACGCCATACTAAATCCAGCACGGCCGAGCAATTCGGATTGGCTGCCATTGATTTAAGTACCGGACGTTTTACCATACAAGAAGTCGACTCCAGCACCAATTTGCTGAATGAAATCGAACGCTTACAACCTGCCGAAATCCTACATGATGAAGACTGGAAACCTGCATTTTTGCGTAGTCACCACTGCACCGCACGCCCAACATGGCATTTCGATTACGACACAGCCCAACGTTTATTACTGCGTCAATTTGGCACACGCGATTTATCTGGCTTTGGTTGTGAGCATTTAACCCAAGCTATTACAGCAGCAGGTGCGTTATTAAACTATGTGCAAGAAACACAACGCACCGCCCTACCCCACATTACTACTTTAACCGTGGAATTAAGCGACGAAGGCATTTTATTAGATGCCGCCAGTCGGCGTAATTTGGAATTAGAAAACAGTTTGAGTGGTGAACACAAAAACACGCTAATTTCCATTATTGATAAAACCGCAACCAGCATGGGAAGTCGTTTATTACGGCGTTGGCTAAATAAACCCTTGCGTGACCGTTCAATATTGCGGCATCGTCATCAAGCGGTCAGTACATTACTGGATCAGGCCGATTACGAACCGTTATTAGAAACCTTAAAAGGCATTGGCGATATAGAGCGTATTGCCAGCCGTATTGCGTTAGGTTCAGCACGACCGCGTGATTTGTCCACCCTACGCGATTCATTACATATTTTGCCGCGCATCCACCAATTAGTGGAGAAACTTAATAACTCACACTTACAGATTTTATTGCAAGCCATTGATTACCATCAAGAACTTTGTCAACTATTGGACAGCGCAATTATTAACAACCCGCCTGTAGTCATTCGAGACGGCGGCGTAATCGCCACGGGTTACGATGCAGAACTGGACGAATTGCGCAATCTCAGTGAAAATGCCGACCAATATTTATTAGACTTAGAAGCCCGCGAAAAGGTTCGCACAGGCATTGATAAACTCAAAGTCGCCTATAATCGTATTCATGGTTATTATGTTGAAATCCCACAAAGCCAACTACACCGGATTCCGACGGATTATATTCGCCGCCAAACCTTAAAAGGCGTAGAACGTTTTATTTTACCCGAATTGAAGAAGTTTGAAGACAAAGTATTATCTGCACGCGAACGTGCCTTGGCGCGTGAAAAAGCGATTTACGAAAATCTATTGCAAGGATTGCTCGAACATTTACTGCCATTACGCCAGACCGCACAAGCCATTGCGGAATTAGATGTATTAACCAATTTCGCTGAACGCGCTAACACGCTCAATTATAATTGCCCGATTTTGGTGGATGGTGCAGGTATTCATATTGAAGGTGGTCGCCATCCGGTAGTAGAACGCACGCTCGATGTCCCATTCGTGCCGAATGATTTGTACATGGATGCGCGGCGACGCATGTTAATGGTGACGGGGCCGAACATGGGGGGTAAGTCGACCTACATGCGCCAAGTCGCTTTGATCGTGTTACTCGCCCATATTGGCAGTTATGTTCCAGCACACGCCGCGCGTATCGGATAGATTGATCGTATTTTCACCCGTATTGGCGCACACGACGACTTGAGCACAGGGCGTTCCACTTTCATGGTAGAAATGACCGAAGCCGCTAATATTTTAAATAATTCCACACCACATAGTTTGGTATTAATGGACGAAATTGGGCGCGGCACAAGCACTTTTGATGGTTTATCATTAGCTTGGGCATTTGCTGATTATTTAGCTCGTGAACGCAAAGCTTTTACGTTATTCGCCACCCACTACTTTGAATTAACCTCGCTTGCCGAACAAATCAGCAATGTAGATTTGCTTTTCCATGAGGCTACCTTT
>CAZTUZ010000158.1:0-2496 GCA_964617055.1 uncultured Thiothrix sp. | reverse complement strand
CTCTTTCCCTACACGACGCTCTTCCGATCTCAGCAGCATTGCCAATGTCCACATTGATGCCGTAGAACACGGTGACAAGATTGTATTTTTGCACGCGGTTAAAGAAGGCCCTGCGAATCAAAGCTACGGCTTGCAAGTCGCACAACTAGCAGGTGTTCCCAAAATTGTGATAGCCCAAGCGAAGAAGAAACTGATTTCATTGGAAAAACACAGTGCACAAACACCGCGTGAAGGTCAAACCTTACCGCTAACATTTGAAACCGCACCGCCAACAACAACCGTAGACAGTATTGCAGAAAAAGTGAAGACAGCGTTACAGGCCGTTGATCCCGACGAGCTTACCCCGCGACAAGCTTTGGATGAATTATACCGTCTGCGTAAATTACTTAAAATCTAAATAAAAAACGACCTGCAATGAAACAGGTCGTTTTTTTCTTTTGTGTATTACATTAATTGGCTTTGACTTCCGCTTTCGCTTTGCCTGCACCTTCAAGCATTTGCACTAACTGATCCGCTGGACGGAAGCCAGGAATCATCATACCGTCAGCAGTGAATAAGGCAGGTGTGCCATTTACACCCAGTTTTTGCCCTAATTCAAAGTCATCAGCGACAGGGTTCGTACATTCTTTAGCCGGAATTTCACTACCATCTTTAACTTTACTCATGGCTTCCTGCTTATTATCCGAACACCAAATATTCACCATTTTTTTGTAAGCGGACGAGCCAACGCCAGCACGCGGATACGCCAAGTAGCGTACTGTCACGCCTTTTTCATTCAAGGCTGGAACTTCTTTGTGCAACTTAACGCAGAATGGGCATTCCACATCCGTAAACGCATACAGAACGTGTTTTTCTTCACCTTTGGCTTTAAATTCAATGGTCTTGGAAGCATCAATTTTAGCCATTAAATCCTTACGCCCGGCAGCGCGAGCTTGTTCTGTCAGGCTGGTTTTATTTTTTGCATCCAGCAAATCACCACTAAAAATGTAATTACCATCAGCACTGACGTAGATAATTTCACCACCAAACGCCGCCTCAAACACGCCAGCAACTGGAGTGGTTTTCAATGCATCGGGTTTCGCCCCCAGCACGCTTTTCAGCTTGTCACCCAAATCAGCCGGAACGCCAGCATCTGCCGCAGCAGGAGCAGGTTTTGCAGGTTCTTCTGCCATTGCCCAACCACTAACCAGCGCGAGACTGACTACCGCGCCCAAAACTAGTTTCTTATACATCGTTACATAAATCCTGAAGGTAAAATCAATCAAAAATTTGTTTATTGTTTAGGCATTAAGCTTAATACCTTACCATGCTTGGTGTGTTCTGTATATGTCATACGCGGTATCGCCAGTGCTCTACCCACGCGCCTCCCTCACTATACATGGATACCCAAATTCGTGTTGAGTTCCCCTATTGACGCACGTCTATGGCTTTTTTTGTGTACTTTTTACACTTTCTTGCAGATCAAGTGTTAAGATTAAACGGGTTTTAGTAAACTATCGATAAAAATAATAGTAAATAGTTTGGGGCAAAACATGAATGATTCTACATACCATCAGCGCGTGCTGGTTCAACACGCTTTGCGTGAATACACAGAATGTCGGCAACGAGCAAAAAAAAATGATAACAACGAGAATTGGAAAAATACTTATCATAAATATGATGATAACTTATTAAGCTATCCTATTTTTTATAATAGTGCTTGTAAGCAACACACTACCGCTGAGACGTTACAAGATAAACCACTTCAGGATGACTATTGTCGTCGCTGGTTGTATTTTCATTCCCCCGATGTCACAAAACTTCCGCATATTCCCTACGCTGCACAATTAATGGAAGAAGTACAAAACCTCGGGCAACAATTGCGCAGGCAACAAGCCCCACGTCTGGCTTTATTCAGTTTGGTTTTTGTACTGGTGATATTTCTCAGTGCGCGGGGGCATTTTGCTCTAACGCTCCTGCCCATTACTTTGCTGACTGCATTTTGGCTCTATACCGATAAAGGGATTCAAAAAAAACACCACGAAATGCAATATCATAAACAAGCATTGCTGAACCTAAGAGAACAATATTGGCAATTACAGGATCAATTAGCCAATTTACCCACAGTGGTGGAATACGCTCATTTTACCCATTGCTATAAACTAGCAATCAAACGCCTACTACGCCAAGCATTGGGCAGTTTGCTACAACCACAAGAGTTATCAAATATCCGTGATAACCTAAATAAACGGCAGTGGCGTTTATTTGGCTTAGAAAGTTGGGGAGTATTGCAACTTCCCTTACAACAAGCAACAGAACTACATCAGTGGTTTTTTACCAAAGAAAATCATATGATTAGTGCATTTCAACCCGCAACATCAATACAAAATAACACACTTTACCGCTTGACCTATTTGCAGCTTTGGGTTTTAACAGAACATGGGGTTTTAATGAGTAGTGGTTTTTATGAACGAGTCGCGAATCAAATCCTACACCTGCAACAAGAATTTATCCCCT
>CAZTUZ010000157.1:0-6745 GCA_964617055.1 uncultured Thiothrix sp. | reverse complement strand
GAGATCTATCGCTGTGACTGGAGTTCAGACGTGTGCTCTTCCGATCTGTGTTGCAAGCCATTATGCACGTTGATCCGCAGCCACCTGTACCCGAAAAAGTCCAACTGGAACGTTTGACCGAGCTGGTTGACCAAGGTTTGTATGAAAAAGACGAGGCACAAAGCCTACTAACTGAATTAAAACAGATCTTAAATCCGCATCACCCGCAACTGGAAAAGATTGAGCGTAGCATTCGCCGCCAAAAGGCTCTGGGCAGATGAGATTTATCCGTAAACGTAACACGGGTGGTTATCACCTTGAACAAGCGCATACCAACCCACCTCAAACAGCAGAACAAGCAGAAAGCCGCTGGAGCAGTTTTGGACACAAAGATACGGTAACGGGCTTTTTGCAGGACGAGCAATACGGTTTGTGTGCTTATACCGAACTACGCCCCGATTTGGTTAAGTTGGGAACGCACATTGAGCATGTCCAACCGAAAAGCAGTTATCCGCAACGCACGTTTGATTTCAGCAATTTGGTGTTGTGTGTGCTGGCTGATACTGATTTAAAGAGTCACGCCAAGGCTGATCTTTTTGGTGGTCATGCCAAGTTGAATGCTTACGACCCCGCCTTATTCATTTCTTGTTTGCAAAACGATTGCTCACGTTTCTTTGCATACTTGTCCGATGGTCGGGTTGTTCCGGCTGCCAATTTATCAGGGAGTGAAGCTCGCCAAGCGCAATATACCATTGATTTGTTGAACCTCAATACGCCTTATCTGGTTAATCAGCGCAAAAACTGGTTGGATGAGCTAGATACCTTGATTGATCAACATCTAACGGAAGATCAGTCGTTGGAGGATTTAGCCGCCATTGACCTATTGCCAACTTCTGGCAAACTCAGCCTCTTCTTCACGGCAACTCGCCAGCGTTTCACACGGATTGCCGAACAACTATTACAGAAACATGCACCAGAATTGTTGTGATGATTTTGACCTACAGTAAGACGTATCCTGTGGATAGGTTGGCAAACTGCGTTGGGTGTGGTTGAATGCCAGCCTGATTTTTTACGCATTGACAAGGAAACCTGTGTGAGCCATTCCAGCACCAATCTTCAGTTTATTGTTCAGCCCGGTGGTCAGTTGCAAGGCAGTGCGCGTGTGCCGGGGGATAAATCCATTTCGCACCGTTCGATCATGTTGGGTTCATTGGCGCAAGGCACGACCCACGTTAGCGGTTTCCTGCAAGGTGAAGATTGTTTGTGTACGCTGAAGGCGTTTCGCGCGATGGGTGTGCAGATTGAAGGGCCGACGGATGATGGCAACGTCACCATTCACGGCGTGGGTTTGCACGGTTTACAAGCTCCCAACCACGATTTGGACATGGGCAATTCGGGCACGTCAATGCGGTTGATGTCCGGTTTAATGAGTGGGCAAGCGTTCGATGTCCGCATGACGGGGGATGCGTCATTGTCCAAGCGTCCCATGAAGCGCGTAACCGTGCCCTTAGCTGCGATGGGCGCGAAGATTGACGCGACGGCAACGGGTACGCCGCCGTTATTGGTGCATGGCGGTAGTGCATTGCAAGGCATTCATTACGATATGCCGATGGCGAGCGCACAGGTGAAATCGTCGTTATTACTGGCAGGGTTGTATGCGCAAGGCGAAACCGTCGTCACCGAACCCGCGCCGACCCGCGACCACACCGAGCGCATGTTACGCGGCTTTGGTTACGCAGTCGAAACCGACGGCAACCGCATTCGCTTACAAGGCGGTGGCACACTCACCGCGACCGATATTGACGTGCCTGCGGATATTTCCTCGGCGGCATTTTTCATGGTCGGCGCGAGCATTGCCGAAGGTTCGGATTTAACCCTGCAACACGTTGGCATTAACCCGACGCGCACGGGCATTATCGACATTTTGCGTTTAATGGGCGCGAATCTGGAACTGCTCAATGAACGCGAAGTCGGCGGCGAACCCGTGGCAGACATTCGCGTGCGTTCCGCGCCACTCAAAGGCATTCAAATCCCCGAAGCACTCGTACCCTTAGCGATTGACGAATTTCCCGTGCTGTTTGTTGCCGCTGCATTCGCCGACGGGCAAACCGTGCTGACGGGGGCGGAAGAATTGCGCGTCAAAGAAAGCGACCGCATTCAAGTCATGGCGGACGGTTTAATCGCTTGCGGCGTTGATGCGCAACCCACGCCCGACGGTATTATCATTAATGGCGGCAATTTCAGCGGCGGCACGATTGACAGCCACGGCGATCACCGTATTGCCATGTCGTTCACGATGGCAGCATTACGCGCCACCCAGCCGATGATTATCAATGATTGCGCGAACGTGAACACCTCATTCCCCAACTTTGTCGGGTTGGCGGCGAGTGTTGGCGTGAAGGTGGCTGCCGTATGAACCAGTATGCAGTGATTACAATCGATGGTCCTGCGGGTGCAGGTAAGGGTACGATTGCAGGTCTGTTGGCGGAAAAGTTGGGCTGGCATTTGTTGGATAGCGGTGCAATTTACCGTGTAGCTGCATTGGCGGCATTGCGTCATGGCGTGGATTTACAGGATGAGGCGGCATTGGCAGCACTCATTCCCAGTTTGCATATTGCTTTTCGTCATGGTGATGCTTGGCTGAATGATGAAAACGTTTCCAGTGCAATTCGTAATGAAGCGTGTGCAAGTGCAACCTCAAAAATCGCAGCTTTGCCCGCCGTTCGAGCGGCATTGTTGGAACTGCAACGAGGTTTCCGACAAGCCCCAGGATTAGTTGCTGATGGGCGTGATATGGGAACTGTGGTGTTCCCTGATGCGCCGCACAAATTTTATCTGACTGCAAGTGCAGAAATCCGTGCAGAACGCCGCCTCAAACAGTTGAGTGAACAGGGGGTTAGTGCTAGACTCTCCGACCTAATTCAAGACATTAATGCCCGCGACGAACGTGATGCCAACCGCCCAGTAGCACCGTTAAAACCTGCCGATAATGCGGTACTGGTTGATACCAGTCTGTTAAGTCAGGCTGAGGTTTTTGCCGTGGTGTTGCAGCACATTAATCCTAGCATTTGATTGAATAAGCCACATTTCTCAGGAGAGCCCTGACAGGATGTCTGGGCTTTTTGCTTTTTACCCGTCATCGCAGGATGCCATGGCGATAAAGTTTAAATATCACAGGTATTGTTTTTCATGACTGAAAGTTTTGCCGAACTGTTTGAAGAGAGCCTTTCCTACACCCAAATGCAGCCGGGCGCTCTGTTAAACGCAACAGTTCTTGAAGTTCGTTCTGATTTCGTTATCGTCAGTGCGGGTTTGAAATCGGAAGGCGTTATCCCAGCCGAGCAGTTCAAAAATGAACGCGGCGAAATCACTGTTAAAGTGGGTGACTTGGTTGAAGTTGCACTGGATACCGTAGAAGACGGTTTCGGTGAAACACGTCTTTCCCGTGAAAAAGCACGTCGTCTGCGTGCATGGGAAATTCTGGAAGAAGCATTCAATAACGACGAAATCGTTACTGGTATTATTACTGGTAAAGTTAAAGGCGGTTTCGTGGTTGAACTCAGCGACATCCGCGCATTCTTGCCGGGTTCTTTGGTTGACGTTCGTCCAGTTCGCGACACTTCTTATCTGGAAGGCAAAGAACTGGAATTCAAACTGATCAAATTGGATCAAAAACGTAACAACGTCGTTGTTTCACGTCGTGCAGTGGTTGAAGAAGAGTACAGTGCAGAACGCGAAGCTCTGATGGAAAACCTGCAAGAAGGTCAAGTGGTTCGTGGTATCGTCAAGAACCTCACCGACTACGGTGCGTTCCTCGACCTCGGCGGCATCGATGGCTTGTTGCACATTACCGATATGGCATGGAAGCGTGTTAAACATCCTTCCGAAGTGGTCAGTATCGGTGATGAAATCGAAGTTAAAGTCCTTAAATTTGACCGCGATAAAAACCGTGTTTCCTTGGGTCTCAAACAATTGGGCGAAGATCCTTGGCAAGATTTGGTACGTCGTTACCCAGCAGGCACTCGTATCTTCGGTAAGGTTAGTAACCTGACTGACTACGGTTGCTTTGTTGAGATCGAAGATGGCGTTGAAGGTTTAGTTCACGTTTCTGAAATGGACTGGACTAACAAAAACGTCAACCCAGCGAAAGTGGTCACTTTGGGTGATGAAGTTGAAGTCATGGTTCTGGACATCGACGCAGAACCCCCCCGCATCAGCTTGGGCATGAAACAATGCCAGCCTAACCCGTGGGAAGAGTTCGCAAACTCTCACAATAAAGGCGACCGCGTTGCAGGTAAGATCAAGTCTATCACTGACTTCGGTATCTTCATCGGCTTAGAAGGTGGTATCGACGGTCTGGTTCACTTATCTGACATTTCTTGGAATGTTCCTGGCGAAGAAGCGGTACGTTCTTACAAGAAAGGTGATGAAGTGGAAGCGGTTGTCTTGGCAGTTGATCCAGAGCGCGAACGCATCTCCTTGGGTATCAAACAGTTGGAACAAGACCCATTCTCCAACTTCGTTGCTGCCCATGCTAAAGGTAGCGTCGTAAAAGGTACTGTCGTTGAAGTGACTCCGAAGTCTGCCAAAATCGACTTAGGCGATGGCATCGAAGGTATCTTACGCGCCTCTGAATTGTCGCGTGACCGTGTGGAAGATGCACGCAGCCTGTTAAAAGAAGGCGATGCTATCGAAGCGAAATTCATGGGTGTTGACCGCAAAACTCGTTCCATCAACCTGTCAATCAAAGCGAAAGACGACGATGATGAAGCGCGTGTAATGCGTGAATACACTGGTCGTTCTAGCGGTGCATCCACTTCACTGGGTGACATCTTCAAAGAACAGATGGGCGAGTAATATCCGCTTTTAAGGATAGTTGAGGGTCAAGGATGACCTACCGTTCTCGGCGTTATGCTTTATAAAAAGCATAACGCTTCTAAATAAAAACTGGAACTGTAACAACGATTAGCAGAATTCCATCGCTTGTTCAGGAGTGGAAAGGATGACCAAATCTGAGATTATTGATATTCTTTCGCGTAAGCAGAGCCATCTCAGCAGCCGTGACGTTGAAAACTCCGTCAAGCTCTTGCTGGACAAAATGAGCGAAGCCCTTTCTAACGGCGGACGCATTGAAGTTCGTGGTTTTGGTAGCTTCTCGCTACATCATCGTTTAGCTCGTAAAGGGCGTAATCCGAAAACAGGTGATCAAGTCGAATTGCCACCTAAATATGTCCCGCATTTTAAGCCGGGTAAAGAATTGCGTGAGCGCGTCAATGAGTCTCGCGGAAAGTATGCGATCCAAGACTAATGTCGCATACACTAGAGCAAAAATAACCTAAAGGGGGCTTGTTAGCCTCCTTTTTTACGTCTGGAATACCATGCAAGAGATTTTATTTTTACTATTGCCATTGGCCTTTTATTCAGGTTGGCGTGCCGCGCGTAATCAATACAAAGAACGTCAAGAAAAACGCAAGGAGGCTTCTAGTAGTTTTGTGCGGGGCATTAACTACTTGTTAAGTGAACAACCTGATAAGGCACTAGACGTATTTTTGAACTACCCTGAAGTTGACGAATATACAGCAGATACTTTCTTGTTATTGGGGAATTTATTCCGTAATCGGGGTGAAATTAATCGTGCTTTGCGTGTGCATCAGAATTTGGTAGCGCGTGCGGATTTGAGTAAAGCGCAACGTAATGCCGCAATGTTAGCGTTGGGTGAAGATTTTTTTGCGGCAGGCATGTTGGATCGTGCGGAAAGTGTATTTACTGAGTTGTTAAAAAATGATCCGAAACAGCAGGATGCTTGTGAGCCATTGCGCAATATTTACGAGCAATTACACGAATGGGACAAAGCCATTGAAGTCACGCAAGTCGATCAACAGCGTGATAAATCGGATCGAGCGAGATTGATTGCGCATTATTATTGTGAGATCGCGACACAAGAATTGCAGAAAAATAACATTTTCCGTGCGGAAGAAAATGTGAAGCAAGCCGTGAAGGCTTATCCACAGTCAGCGCGAGTCCAAGTATTGCAGGGCGACTTGGCTTATACTCGTGGTGAGCGTTTACTTGCATTAGAAGCATACCAAAAAGCAATTGCTCAGGATTCACGTTTGCTGGGTATGCTGTTTAATCAGTTAATGCATCGCTTCCAACAAAAAGAAGAATTAGAGCAGCTTTATCGATTTGTCCAACAAACATTTGCCAAGAGCAAAGATGTTCGATTGTTCACTTGTTTGCTGCAATTAGCTCGCAAGTTGGGCAAATTGAGTGAAATGCGAACCCAAGTCGATGAGCATTTGGTGAGCGGTAGACCAACACTAAAAACCTTAGCCTATGCTTCTGAAGTTTTAACCTTGGCATGGCAAGAAAATAATCAGTGTGACATGAGCAAATTACAAAACGCTTTGGCTCGTGTTGCGGCTAATCAGCCTGAGTTCCAGTGCACGCATTGTGGTTATAAAATGCACGACTATTTATGGCGTTGTCCCGCTTGTCATCAATGGGATACGGTCGGCAATGTTTGAATCAATGCCTGATAATTTTTTATATGCTTAGGAATTACTTATGTCCAGTCGTTTAATTGTTGCCCTTGATTTTCCGAATGCGGCTCAGGCATTGGATTTCGTAAATACGTTGTCGCCAGAGCAATGTAAACTGAAAGTTGGGTTTGAGTTGTTTGTTGCTGCAGGGCCTGATTTTGTACGCGCTTTGGTTCAGCGTGGTTTTGCTGTATTTCTGGATTTGAAATTTCATGACATTCCCA
>CAZTUZ010000156.1:0-6762 GCA_964617055.1 uncultured Thiothrix sp. | reverse complement strand
CCAAAAAGAGGAGCGAGAACAGGGTCGGCTGTCGCCGACGCGCTATCCCTCCCCGATCCTTACGGACAGGGTTTCTCGCGCAAGACGGATGACCGACACCACCCGCATTTGCCGTTACTTCACCACCTACAGCGGCGTGCAACTGCCGTTCAAACTGGTCGCCGAATTGGAGGAGCACGAAATCCGCAATCGAAATACCTATTTCCGGGGGTATTTTGATGCGGACGGCGTGTTATTACGTTTCCAGAAAATCGTCTACGGCGAAATGGAAATAGAACACCAATACACTTACGATAAAGACGGCAAGCTCACGCACGCCCAGATTACCGATGCGGATGGGGAAGTCACCGAGTTAGCGTTTTAATTTCCTACCTACAAGCTCAAGCGCAGCGGTATCATGCTGGATGGTGCAAAGCCCTGTTTCTGGTAAAAGGCGTGGGCTGCACCATTATCCGCATCGGTGAGTAAGGTAATGCGTAAACAGCCGCGTTGTTTGGCGTGTTCAATCGCAGCGGCAAGTAGTTGCGAACCCAAACCACTGCCACGCATTGATGGGGCGATCACCATATCTTCCAACAGTGCGACACGCGCCCCTAATGCCGTAGAAACGGTGTAAAGCAGATTTACCATACCAACAATTTGCCCGTTTTGACGAGCAACAAGGATTTCACCCACATTTGAATTGTTCAAAATCGCCGTTAAACCGCGTTGTTGCGCCACGGTATCGGGTTGAAACTCGGCTTCTTGCACGAATAGGTGAACCAACAACGCACTTAACGCAGGTGCATCGCTTACCATTGCAAGGTTAATTTCAACAGACATACTTATCTCTCCTAAAGTTGACCGAATTACACCCGATGACAAGCCACTTGCCGTCCATCCACAGCGCGTAACAGCGGTACGACGGTACGGCATTGCGCTTGCACTTGTGGGCAACGGGTGTGGAATACGCAACCACTAGGCGGATTTAACGGCGAGGGTAATTCGCCATCATTCAGAGATACTTGAGCGCGTTCGGCAAGTCGGGCGCGTTCTTGATGCGGATCAGCCAATGGAATTGCCGCCAACAGTAAGCGGGTATAAGGGTGCAAAGGCTGCGCAAACAAATCGGCAACGGCTGCAACTTCCATCACGCGCCCCAAATACAACACCATAACACGCTGACACAGGCGTTTTACCACACCCAAATCGTGTGAAATAAACAGCAATGTTAATTGATGCTGGCGTTGTAACGCGGCTAATAATGCAATGATTTGCCCTTGTAATGACACATCCAAGGCACTCACTGCTTCATCACACACCACCAACTGCGGTTCAACCGCCAAGGCACGCGCAATGCCAATGCGCTGACACTGACCACCAGAAAATTCGTGCGGATAGCGTTCACGCATGGCTGTATTCAACCCAACGGCTTGCAATAATTGATCAACCCGTTCACGCATTACCGCTTTACTTAAATCAGGACGCAAGGCGCGTAACGGTTCTTGCACACTTTCGGCAATGGTCATGCGTGGATTAAGCGCGTCTAACGGGTCTTGGAAAATGCATTGCACTGCACGGCGATAAGCTTTTAATTGCACTTTATTGCTAATGGAAAGGGTTTGCCCCTGCCACTGAATCGCCCCCATTGTCGGGGGAATAAGCTGTAAAATTGCCCGCGCTAATGTGGACTTGCCGCATCCTGATTCGCCAACAATGCCTAATGTTTCACCCGCTTGTACTTGCAAACTCACATCGGTTAGCGCGTGCAGCACCTGCCCTGTTTTAAGCTGAAACTGCACCGACAATTGTTCCACACGCAGCAATGGCGTTTGCATTACGCCATCCAAATCAGTGATGCCATGCGTCCGGTTTGCCCATCACGGCGATAGGAAAAGAAACGTTCAGCATCGCTGTAAGTGCAATAATCACCGCCTGTAATCGCTGTCACACCGACAGCATTCAAGCGTTGACGCGCCAGTAAATACATATCCGCCAGCCATTTACCATCTTGTCCCGTGGCTTGGAAAGCTTGCGCCGCCGTCGCGTCATGCTGCACGAAAGCGGTACGCACTTCGTCACCCACTTCAAACGCCGTTGCGCCAATCGCAGGACCTAACCACGCTAACACCTCACGCGGCTCACACTGCATGGCGGCAACGGTACGTTCCAATACGCCTGCTTCCAAACCGCGCCAGCCTGCATGTGCCGCTGCAATGCGTGTTCCGGCTTTATCGCAAAACAATACGGGTAAGCAATCTGCCGTCATCACCACACACACTTGGTTAGGCGCGAATGCCACGGCAGCATCGGCTTGCGGATAACCATCAGCAGTATCCATGCTACACACCTCTACACCATGCACTTGGCGTAGCCACAGGGGTTCAGCAGGTAACTGTAAGATTTCACCGACTAATTGACGGTTACGCGCTACCATGTAGGGGTTATCGCCCACATGATCACCCAGATTTAAGCTATCAAAAGGTGCATCACTAACGCCACCTTGACGGGTGGTACACACTGCCCGCACATTCGCAGGAGCTGCCCACTGCGGAGTAATCCAGTTTGAGTTCATACCGTTTCCTTGTTACGCAATGTGCTGAGTAAAGTTGCCATATCATCAGGTACACCAGCTTCCCACTGCATAAACTCGCCCGTTGTCGGGTGATGCAAACCTAAACGAGTGGCATGTAGGGCTTGGCGTGGGAATTGTTGCACCGCTTGACGCACCGTTTCACTCGCCCCTGCTGGAAAACGCGGACGACCACCGTAAACTTGATCGCCCACAATCGGCATGTGTTTATGGCTTAAATGCACGCGGATTTGATGCGTTCGTCCCGTTTCTAACGACACGCGCAGCAAGGTGTGATGGGCGAAGCGTTCTTCAATACGGTAATGAGTAATCGCCTCTTTGCCACCTTCGGTCACGGCTTGGCGTTTACGATCCACCGGATGCCGCCCGATGTTGGCTTCAATCGTTGAACCTGCCACCACGTTGCCATGTACCAAGGCTAAATATTCGCGGCTAACATCACGCTCTTGTAATGCCGCAACCAAAGCCGTATGCGCTTCCAAGGTTTTAGCGACCACCATTAAGCCCGTGGTGTCCTTGTCCAAGCGATGCACAATGCCCGCGCGTGGCAGCATTTCCAAAGCAGGGTTGTAATGCAGCAACGCATTCACCAATGTGCCCGACCAATTACCCGCTGCCGGATGCACCACCAAGCCTGCTGGTTTGTTGAGCACCATGATTGCGTCATCTTCATACACCATGTCGAGAGGAATGGCTTCGGCATCAAACTCGGTTTGCGGCTCTAATACCGCATCAATCACGACTTCCTCTCCACCAGTTAAGCGTTCCTTGGGTTTGAGCACTTTATTATCCACACGAATATGCCCTGCCTTAATCCATTTTTGCAGTTGGCTGCGTGAATATTGCGGACATAAGCTGGCGACAACTTGGTCTAGACGTTGCCCATCCATTTCCGGTGGGACTTTACTGATAATCTGTTGATGCTGGGGCATTCTCAATTCGCTTGAATACGTTATACTTGCAAACTCATTCTACCATCATGTGTTATTAAACAAATGTCGATAAGCACAAAACGGTTCAAATCCAGCCTCTGTTTGGTTGGTTTACTCGCCCTTAGCAGCACATTTAGTGGCTGTTCGGTATTTTCGCAAACCACGTCTATTTTTTCCCAAACGGAAAAAGACCCAACAGAAGGCTGGTCGGCTAATAAAATTTACGTCACTGCTAAAGAAGCCTTAAACGCTGGCGACTATGAGCGTGCCATCAAGCTGTATGAGGCGCTCGAAGCCCGTTATCCACTTGGACGCTTTGCACAACAAGCCCAATTAGAAACGGCGTTTGCCTACTACAAATATGATGAGCCAGATTCAGCACTGGATGCGATTGACCGATTCTTGCGCATGAATCCTAGCAGTGAAGATGCGGATTATGCCCTATACCTGCGTGGGTTGGTCAACTTCAATCGCGGTAGCAGCATCGTGGACAAAGTATTCCCACGCAGCATTGCGGATTTGGATACCGTTCGTCAGAAAGAATCGTTCCAAGATTTTTCACACTTGTTGACCCGTTATCCACAAAGCAAATACGCCCCCGATGCACAAGCACGAATCCAACACCTGCGTAACAGTTTGGCACAATCAGAAGTCAATGTCGCCAACTACTACATGACGCGTGGAGCATGGCTGGCGGCATTTAACCGTGCGGAATACGCGATCAAGCATTACGAAGGTTCTCCTGCTGTGGTTGATGCCTTGGAAATCAAAGTCAAAGCAGCAGCTCAACTGGGTAAACCCGATTTAGCGGCTGACAGTTTGCGCGTATTGGAAGCCAACTTCCCACAACGTGCGGCTGCATTAAAATCCTATCTACGCTAATTCCCCCTCGCTAGACTGGTCGGTCTCAATAAACCGACCAGTTTCGATTCGCAAAAGAATACTTTTTGCACAATCAATGCCCCAAAACCTTCCGATTATCGGTTAGTTTTCCGAGAAACTTCACCGTTAATTTACAGTCATAATCGTTAGCTATACCATAGCAAGTAGATTAACAGCCTGTTAATAACAATAATAAACAAATCGGGGCACAACACATGAAACTGACCCATATCGCCACCTTTGCGAGCATCGTCGCATTATCTTTAGCCAGTACGACTGCGGCAGCCGGAAGCTCCTCTGCCAATGTTTTCAAACCGTTGACTCCGCTTGACGCAGATGAACAAGCCAATAACTACCTTGGTGCGAGCATTGGGCAAAGTAGCAGCGATGACTTTTGCCAAGATTTGCAAGACTGTACCAATAATGACAAAAACTGGAAGTTATTCGCAGGTATGCGCCTGAATGAAAATATCGTGCTCGAAGGCGGTTACGCTAACCTTGGCACGTTACAGGGCAAAGACCCCAGCGGCAATGCGGTTTCTCAAGACACCACAGCCTTCACCGTAGCAGGTGTGGCGGGATTTCCACTGAACGATCAAATTGAAGTTTTTGGCAAAGCAGGAGCCGCACGGTGGAGTGCCCAGCATCATTCTGTCAGTGGTGATGACAAAGAAACAGGTACGGATGTATTAGTCGGGGCGGGCGCGAATTATGACCTCGGCGACAACATGGGAATCCGTGCCGAATGGGAACGCTTTAAAGATGTCGGTAAACCCTCACTGGATACTTCTGGTGATATTGATTTACTCAGTGTCGGCGTAACCTTTTCTTCACTTTAATTATTGATAAATAAAAATTTCATTATAAAAAGGGGCTTGTATGAAACATTATGTATCCTGCTCACTCGCGGGAGTCGCGCTATTGGCAAATACGGCATTTGCGGGTGGGTATGAAGGTTACGGTGTACCCAACAATATGACCTTCTATGGGGGGGCAAGTGTTGGCGGTATTGACCAAGAAGGTGCTTGTGATACCGTTGATAATTCACGCGATTGCGAAACGTCTGGTACAGGTTATAAAGTCTTTGCAGGCACACGCCTTGCCCCTACCTATGATGCAAATATGCTACCGCCCGTCGGTGTAGAAGCGGGCTATATGGATTTTGGTGAAAGCACCTCGAAAGGCGAAATCTTATCCGAGCGCGGTTTTTCGCTTGGGGATGCGAACGTCAGCAGCGAATTATCCGCATCCTATTTGGCTGGCGTAGGCTACTTACCCGTCGCCCCCAATACTGAATTAATCGGCAAAGCGGGTATTGCCTACTGGCAACAAGATGGCAAAGTCGAAGTACCCGATGACTCCGCACTCAATACCAATAGCACCAACAGTGGTCTAAGCACGTTGTTGGGCGCAGGAGCACAGTATCGCGTCAATGATAATTTGTCCGTTCGCGGCGAATACGAACAGGTTTTCGACACTGCTAAAGACACCAGCTATAAAACCGATGCTAGCATGTACAGCGTTGGAGCTGTGTTTTCGACACTCTAAAGGGGGTACAAATTGAAACCGCTACTCGCCCACACCGCTATATGCGGTTTATTGTGTAGTTCCCTGCAAGGTATTGCCCATGCAGAAGACAGCTATGGCTATGAGTACACCGACGCTACAACCAACATTACCGATTTTGCCACCGGTCCAAAGCTCTATGTCGGTGGCAGCTTGGGTGCTGCACGTCAAGGCGATACCTGCAACGATCCATTTTTCAATGGAAAATGTGACAACCGCGACACCACATGGAAAACATTTGGTGGTGTACGCCTTAATCCTATGTTTGGCGGAGAAGTTGCTTATCATTCCCTTGGCGGTAGCCAACTAAGCGGAACAACAGGAGCGGGCAACCCCGCAAGTCTTGACAATCAAGCTACGGGCATATCTGTCACGGGTGTCGGTTATGTACCCGTTATGCCCAATACCGAAGCCTTTGGCAAAGCTGGCGCACTATTCTGGGAGCGAGAAACCACTCAAAATAGTGTTGGTGTTTCCCAACAATCCACCGACAATGGAACCAGCCCTCTGATAGGCGGTGGCGTACAATATCGTCTCAACGATAATGTCCACATTCGCGGCGAATGGGAGCACTCCTTCAACGTCGGGGCAGATTCCGCCTATGAAACAGATGTCGACGTATATTCGGTAGGCATGTCCTACTCCACCTTGTAAAAGCGCGGGCAAAAAGGCTGCATTCGTGTGGCCTTTGCGGTACAGTCAGCGGTTTTGATTGCCAACAAAAAAGGTTAAAGGTGATTTATGGCACGTCAGGCTGATTTCATTGCACCCTCGATTTTATCGGCGGATTTCGCCCGCCTTGGTGAGGAA
>CAZTUZ010000155.1:0-6808 GCA_964617055.1 uncultured Thiothrix sp. | reverse complement strand
GCCGAGCATCATATCCACCCAGACCTGATATGCAGTCGTGCCAAAGATGTGGTTCGTCGCTTGCAAAACGCGGGTTATGAGGCGTATCTGGTGGGGGGCTGTGTTCGCGATCTGTTGTTGGATCGTGTGCCGAAAGATTTTGACATTGCAACGAGTGCGCGTCCTGAAGAGATTCGTAAGCTATTTAGTTCTTGTCGTTTGATCGGGCGACGTTTTCGGTTAGCACATATTTATTTTGGGCGTGATTATTTAGAAGTCGCAACCTTCCGCGCACCTCATGCTGAAGATGATGAGGGTGGCAAAACGGATGATGAAGGGCGAATTATCCACGACAACGTTTACGGTACATTGGAAGAGGACGTGTGGCGGCGCGATTTCACGATTAATGCGCTATTTTACGACCCTATTGGCAATGAACTCTTGGATTTTGTCGGCGGATTAGCCGATTTACGCGCCGGGCGCATTCGTTTGATCGGTAATCCCGAACAGCGTTTCCGCGAGGATCCCGTGCGCATGTTGCGTGCGATTCGATTTGCGGCAAAATTAGGCTTTCAGATGGAGGAGGCGATTTTGCAATTGCTGCCGAGCCTTGCCATTTTGATCGAAAGCGTTTCACCCGCCCGTTTATTCGATGAAATCATTAAGTTATTGCACAGTGGCGATGGTGCGCGGACTTTCCAGTTATTGCGTGAATACAATATCTTGCAGCATTTGTTGCCTCTCACCGCTGAAAGCATCGAAGAAGATCACAGTGGTAGTTTTTTGCGTATGGTCGAAACGTCATTGTGCAATACCGATCAGCGCATTGCGGACGGTCGTTCGGTGATGCCTGCGTTTTTGTATGCTGTATTGTTGTGGCACAAGGTGCATTTAGCAGCGGTTACATTGCAGTTGGAGGGTGTACCAGAAATGCAGGCTCTGCATTTGGCGGCTAGTGATGCGTTGCGCGATCAGGTTGATTTTACCGCTGTTCCGCGTCGTTACAGCAATATTACCCGCGAAATTTGGGCATTGCAGTCGCGCTTCCGGTTTCGGGATTTGCGTCGTGCTAATTTATTACTGGGGAATCCGCGTTTCCGTGCTGCTTACGATTTCCTGTGTTTGCGTGCGCAAGCAGGGGAAGCCTTACAGGATGAGTGCGATTGGTGGACACGTTTCCAACAAGCTCAGCCCGAAGAGCGTGCTGAACTTTGCAAAGGGGCGCAAGGCAAAAAAGGCAATTTCCGCCGTAAAAAAAAGCGCAAAAGCAGCAATAGCAAAGCCAAAGCAACGGCAGCAGAGTGAGATTCATGCAGACGACTGCGTTGGAAACCATCACGGCGTACATCGGTTTGGGAAGTAATTTGGGTGATTCGATTGCTAATCTGCATTCAGCGATTGCACAGTTGGCAGCCGTGGAAGGTATAACGCTGCAAGCCGTATCGCGTTTTTACACTAGCAAACCGATGGGGCCACAAGACCAACCGGATTATGTGAATGCGGTGGCTTGTGTGCAAACCAAGCTCGCGCCATTGGACTTATTGAACACGCTATTTACGGTGGAACGTGCTCATGGGCGCGTGCGTAATCCTGCATTGCGTTGGGGGGCACGAACCTTGGATTTGGATTTACTCCTATATGGTACACAAACCGTGAATCTGCCGCAGTTACACATTCCACATGTCGGCTTGGGGCAACGTGCGTTTGTGGTTGTGCCGCTGATGGACATTGCCCCGTGTTTAATCCTCCCCAATGGCACAAAGCTGCAAGATTGCCTCGCAGCTTTAACGTGTGATGACCTTTATCCGTTAAGTGTTTGGTAAAGAATTAAACGCCGTTTTGCCCTGCGTGAGTTTGTACCACACCGCATACAGTGCTGGCAGGAACAGCAGTGTTAGCAAGGTGGCGACGAATAAGCCGCCCATAATCGCGACTGCCATCGGACCAAAGAAGACGCTTTCCGATAATGGAATCATGGCTAAAATCGCAGCGAGTGCGGTGAGCATGATCGGGCGGAAACGGCGCACGGCGGCTTCGATAATCGCTTCGCGGGGAATGTGCCCGTCGTCGATATTGCGTTCGATTTGGTCAACCAAAATCACCGAGTTACGCATAATCATGCCCGACAGCGCAATCGTGCCGAGCAAAGCCACGAAGCCAAACGGACGATCAAATACCAGCAAGAAAATCGCCACGCCGATCAAGCCAAACGGCGCGGTTAATACCACCATGACCACGCGCTGAAAACTCTGCAATTGAATCATGAGTAAGGTGAGTACCGCGACAATGAACAGCGGGAAACCTGCACCAATCGATTCGTTACCTTTGGCACTTTCTTCCACCGCGCCGCCCGTGTCGACTCGATAACCGAGCGGTAGTTTGGCGCGAATTTCAGTGAGCTTTTCTTCCACCTGCGCGGTAACGGTTGGGGCTTGAATATTGGCGTAAATATCGCCGCGTACCGTCATGGTTCTGACGCGATTGCGATGCCAAATAATGCCTTCCTCTTGGTTATAGTCGAGCGTGGCGAATTGCGACAATGGCACGGTTTTGCCCGTGGAAGTGGGGACGTTTACGCCTGCTAATTGCCCAACGAAGTCGCGTTCTTCCTGCGTGCCACGCAATAAAATGGGAATGGTTTGGTCGTTTTCGCGAAATTCACCAATGGTTGTGCCTTGCAGCGTGCTTTGCAGCAACTGCGATAAAGTGCTTTGCGTAACACCCAAACTAATGGCTTTGGCGGTGTCGATTTTCAGTTGAATCGCTTTGCTGCGTTCGTTCCAATCCAAGTGGACATTGACCAAATACGGATTCGCACGCATAACGCTGGCGACTTGTTCACCGAGTTCGCGCAGTTTCCATAAATCATCGCCAGACACACGAAATTGCACCGGATAACCCACCGGAGGACCATTTTCCAAGCGAATTACGCGCCCACGCGCCAAGGTGAATGCGGGGTTATTATCCAATAAATCAATGAGTTTGGTGCGTAAGGCTTCGCGGTTGGCAATGCTTTTGGTGGTAATCACGAATTGCGCGAAACTGGCGGCGGGTAATTGTCGATCGAGTGGTAAATAAAAGCGCGGCGAACCGTCACCCGTGTAGGCGACGAAGTTTTCAATGTGTTCGCGTTGCGTGTTTAAATACTGTTCTAAGCGCGTGACTTCCTGTTGCGTTGCGGCTAAGGATGAACCTTCCGGCAATTTCAGATCGACAATCAATTCCAAGCGCGTGGAATCGGGGAAGAACTGTTGTTGCACGAACTGGAACAAATTCAATGAGCCGACAAACGCAGCGATGGTGAGAAAAATCACCAGCACGGGGTAATTCACACAGCCCTTGATTAAGCCACGAAACCAGCGGTAAAAGCCTTCCGCAAGGTGGTGTTGCGCATCCAGAAACGGTTTTAGCAAACGGGCAAACCCCGTTTTTTTCTCATTAGGATCATGGGGAACGTGATCGGGCAGGATTTTAAAGCCCAAGTACGGAATCACAATCACCGCCGCAAACCACGATAACACCAGCGCAATGGTGACGACTTCAAAAATCGAGCGCGTGTATTCACCCACCGACGATTGCGCGGTGGCAATTGGCAAGAAACCCGCCGCTGTGACCAGCGTCCCAGTCAGCATTGGGAAGGCGGTGGTAGTGTAGGCGAAGCTGGCAGCTTTGACGCGATCCCAGCCTTCTTCCATTTTCACCACCATCATTTCAATCGCAATGATCGCGTCATCCACCAATAAACCCAGCGCGAGTACCAATGAACCGAGCGAAATTTTGTGCAATCCAATGCCTAACCAACTCATTACTAAAAAAGTCGCCGCCAATACCAGCGGAATGGTGAGTGCGACTACCGTTCCGGCACGCACGCCAAGGCTGAGGAAGCTCACCGCCAAGACAATGGCAATCGCTTCGACCACGGTGTGCAAAAATTCATTGATGGAACGTTTCACCGCTAACGGTTGGTCATTGACGCGGTGCAGTTCCATGCCCACGGGTAACTGGTTTTCGATGCGAACTAACGCTTCATCCAACGCCTTGCCTAACGCCATAATGTCGCCACCTTTGCGCATGGCTACGCCGATACCTAAAGCATCCTGCCCTTCGTAGCGGAAGGTGGATTTGGGTGGGTCGACCACGCCGCGTTTGACTTCTGCCACTTCGCGCAGGCGAATGGTTCTGTCACCGATATTAATCGGCAGGTTACGAATGTCTTCCAAACGGCTGAACGCGCCTTCTGGTCGCACATAAATGCGATCATTGGCGGTGTTGTACGCGCCCACGGCGGTAATGGTATTTTGCGCTTGCAACACGCTGATTAATTGCTGTACGGTGAAACCGAGATTCGCCAATTTGCTGTTAGAAAGCTCGATGTAAACCCGCTCGTCCTGTTCGCCAATGCTGAGGATTTTCGCCACATCTTTGACGCGCAATAATTCCTTACGAATGTTATCAGCCGCATCGCGTAATTGCGCATAGCTGAAACCGTCGCCCGTTAATGCGAAAATATTGCCGTAAGTGTCGCCAAATTCGTCATTGAAGAATGGACCAACCACCCCGCTGGGTAAACTGCCGCGCATGTCATTGACCCGTTTGCGCACGTCGTAAAACATGTCTGGCATAGCACTGGATGGTGCATTGTCTTTGGCAATGACGAAAATATTGGCTTCATTGGGGCGGGAAAAACTGCGCACAATGTCAACGTATTGCGTTTCGAGAATGGTTTTCTCAATGCGTTCGGTGACTTGCGTTTCCATTTGTTCCGCCGTTGCCCCCGCCCAGCCGACTTGCACCAGCATGACCTTAAAGGTGAAAGGGGGGTCTTCGGATTGCCCCAATTTGCCATAGCCCATTACGCCTAAAAACAGCGTGAGTACCATAAGATACAGTACAAAGTTGCGGTGCTGTAATGCCCATTCGGACAGGTTAAAACCGTTCATGAACCCGCCTTGCCGTCGTAAGGGACGGGGTTAATGGTTTGTCCTTGGCTGAGTTTATGCACGCCAGCGGCAATGATTTGCACACCGCTGTCAATACCGCTGATGGTTACGCCATCGGTTTGGTAAGCTACCACGCTCACCGGATGCAATTGCACTTTATGATCTTGCCCTAACACCCACACGGCGGTGTTCTGAGCTTGCTGAAAGAAAGCGGAAGCGGGAATCCAATGTTGGGTGACGGCGGGGGCGTTTGACGGGGTGGTGGGAATGCTGACTTCAGCGGTCATGCCAATGCGTAAATCATCCGGCGGGTTGAGCAGCCGAATTTTCACTAAAAAACTGCGTGTTGCATCAGTAGCGGGCGATACTTCACGCACTCTACCTTGCAACGTTTGCGCGGCTTGCGATAGCAGTTTGACATTGACTAAGGTATCCGTTACCAAGGCTTTAGCGGTATTTTCCCCCACCCGAATGTGTATTTCGCGTTCGCCATCGTAAGCAATGTGCGCAATGGCTTGTCCGGCGGCGACAACTTGCCCCGCTTCGGCATTGACGGCGGTAATGATTCCGGTTTTATCGCTGTGCAACGTGGTGTAACTGGCTTGGTTTTGGGCAATGTCGAGCTGTGCTTGTGCCGCTTTGACGTTGGCTTGCGCGGTATTGTAAGCATTGGTGTAACTGTCCAATGCCGCTTGGCTAATAAACTGTTTATCAAACAATGCGCTATTGCGATCTAGCTCTGCTCTTGCGGTGTCTTGTGCCGAAACCGCCGCTCGGACATTGGCTTGAGCGGCTTGAATGTTTAGTTTGAGATCAGCCGGATCAAGCGTGGCTAAGATTGCCCCCGCTTTGACCGTATCGCCCGTGTCGACTTTGCGTTGCAGCAGTTTTCCGGCAACCCGAAAGGCTAAATCGGCTTCAAAACGTGCTTTGATTTCCCCTGAATACACCGTTGCTTGGGGTTGTGGGTTGTTTTGTTCGCTGACTTGCCACACTTGTGCGGGGCGAATCACCGCCTGCGGCACTTCTGGCTCTTTACAGCCGCTGAGGGTTTGGCACAACGTTAAAGCCAACAACAGGGCTAACGATTTATACATGGGGTGCTTGCTCCGTGGTTAATGCACCGCGCCATAGGGCATTCAGTGCGTTTTCTAACATCTCTAGGTAATCTTCGGTGCAGGCGCATAATAATTCGCGCTCTTTCATGAGTTCTTTCAAGGGGGTAGGGCGCAATAACTGCCATAAGCCCAAGATTAGCGCGTAACTTTGCACCATTAGATTCACGGTTAAGTTCGGGAAATGTATTTGTAATTGGGTAACGACAGCCGCCAAGCCATTAAGGGTGCGTTCCTCAACGGCGTAACTGACTTCTAACGGAATTTGCCGTTCCGTCATGCCGTGGCACAAGGTCGCCAAAGGTAAAAACGCGGGGGTGGCATTCAAAAAGTCGCGGGTAATGTAAAACATGTCCTCAATCGCCATGCTGCGCTGGGTGCAGCAGTGGGTTTTCACCCGCTGAAAAAAATCGTGCGTATGGCGTTCGTGGATCGCTAACAGCAATTCTTCCTTGCTGCGAAAATACAGATACACCGTGCCTTTGGCTAACCCCGCAGCGGCGGCAATTTCCGCGACATTCGCCAAACGGTCGGGCTGCGACAGCCACAATTGCTCAGCAGCGTCCAAAATCGCCTCACGGCGCAGCTCTTTATCTTCGGGATTCATCGCACGGCTTGACATGGTAAATGACTGCTGGTCAGTTATAATAATTCATTCTAGATGACCCATAGTCAGTTGTCTAGCGACAGAACAATGCGCGGGAGAATTAAGTGTTGTCAGGTTGTACGGCAATGGCTTCCAGCCGTTCGCCGTCGGTGACAAATAGCCACGCG
>CAZTUZ010000154.1:0-6844 GCA_964617055.1 uncultured Thiothrix sp. | reverse complement strand
CCACCACCCAGATCTACACAGGCTAACACACTCTTTCCCTACACGACGCTCTTCCGATCTAATCTGGTGACGTGTGAAGTCTTGGATATGATGCGGCAATCCGTTGTTATTGCGGTAAGATTACGGTAAACACCGTGCCGCCGCCGTCACGGGCTTGGCAATCCACTGTACCGCCGTGGCGCGTGGCGATTTGTTTGACCAAACTTAAACCCAAGCCCCAACCGCCTTGCGCTTCGCCGTGTCCGGCGGGGCGATAAAACGGTTCAAATACATGGGCTTGTGCTTGTGGCGGAATCCCCGCGCCTCTGTCCATCACTTTTAATACAACGCGGCTAGCATCGCGCTGGCACAGTTGTGCGGTGACTTCGCCGCCGCCGTGTCGTCGTGCATTTTCCAGCAAGTTACGCATTAAACGCCGCAGTAAACGTTCGTCGCCGCTGATTTGCACGGCTTGTGCGGCACAATCTGCATCGGTTCGCGCACATTCTTCCGCCAGTAATGCCGCAAGGTCAACGGGTTGGCATTCGAGCGGGATTTCCAGCGTGTCTAAACGGCTGGCGAGTAAGATTTCTTCCACCAATTGATTGAGTTCGCGCATGTCTTGGCGCATGGCGGTTACGGCTGGCGTGTGTTCGAGGTGTTGTTGTTCGGCAAGCATGGCGAGGCTCATTTGCAAACGCGCCAACGGCGAACGCAATTCGTGCGAGGCATTGGCGAGTAATTGGCGGTGACTGCTCAACAAGGCTTGAATGCGTGCCGCCGAATGGTTAAAGCTGCTGGCAAGAATCGCCACTTCATCGCAGCCTTTCACGGGTAAACGCGTTTCGAGCTTGCCTTCGCCCAAGGCTTCCACACTTTTACGCAATTGTTCCAAACGGTAAGTCAGTCGCCGTGCAATCGGGTATGCACCCAATGACACCACCAAAGCAGTAAGCATTAATAGCGGAATAATCGGGATGTGAGTGACACCTTCGGCGCGTAAATGCAGCAATACACCGGATAGCAATGACACCAATGCCACGCTGCTGATAACCACGACGTAAATTTGCCAGAACAAACGTTTGCGTAAATGGTGAAAACGGCGCGGTTCTTCCAACCCTTCGGTGTGTTGCAAATAATGCTGGTGCAAATGTTGGCGCATGGAATGCACGCCGCGTTTGCTGTGGCAATGGCGTTTAAATTTCATAAAGTGTCGTCGCTGTCTTGCGAACGGGCGAAAACATAACCCGCCCCGCGTAAGGTGAGGATACGGCGCGGGTGTTTGGGGTTGTCTTCAATCGCGGCGCGTAAGCGGGAAATGTGAACATCAATCGAACGGTCGAAGGCTTCCAAGGCTTCGCCTTTCACCATGTCCATGAGTTGTTCGCGGCTCAATACCCGTCCGGCACGTTCTGCCATTGCCACCAATAAATCGAATTGGTAACTGGTGACTTCGCGTCCTTGCCCATCGACGCGAATTTCCCGCGCTTCGCGGTCGATTTCCAACCTGCCAAACCGTAACGTCGCTAAATGCGCGGCATCGCGTGCGCCACGCCGTAAAATCGCTTTAATGCGGGCGCGTAATTCACGCGGTTCAAACGGTTTGGGCAGGTAATCATCCGCGCCCATTTCCAAGCCGATAATGCGGTCGGTGGCATCGCCGCGTGCGGTCAACATCAGGATCGGGATAGTGGCCGTATTGCCTGTGCGTAAGGTGCGGCATAAATCCAGCCCATCCGCATCGGGTAGCATTAAATCCAAAATAATCAACGCCCAATGCCCTTGTGCGGCGAGTTGCAAGCCCGTTTTTCCGGTGTGAGCGCAGGTCACGGCATAACCCGCTTCGCTCAGGTATTGCACTAACATCTGGCTCAAGCGCACGTCGTCATCAATCAATAGCAATGGTTCTGGCATGATTCCTCCCGAAACGGCGAAAGCGTTACCCCGCAATGGTGTAACGCTGCCGTATTATCGTTGAAAGTGCGTGAGAGAGAGAAGGTTTAGTGCAGCAAACTCACCGCTTTGGCGCGTTGTTCAGGCGTTGCGGCAATACCATCCAACACGGTGCTCAGGGGCATTTGTTGCACTTGCCCGTTGAAAGATTGGGTAACAGCGGGTTGTTCCATGTAACCCATGCGCTGGTGTTCCTCGTGGTGATGGCTGCAACCTTTTCCCGCGAAAAATGCCAGTAATGCAATCGCCACTACACCTAAAATTGCTTTCTTTTTGCAGCAACGTTTACCGCCGTGCCAATCGCGCTTGTCGCCACAAAAACGCGCAAACGGACGGCATTTTCCCCAGCGGCATTCGTCGGTGTTGCAAGTGTTTGGGTTGTTGGCTTCAGTCGTATTAGTCGTTGTTTCGGTGTTTTTAATTTCGTCAGTCATGATAAAGACTCCCTGTATTCCAGTTGTTAGCGGTTTAACCCGTTGTCGTTTGGGTATGGGCATATCATGCTGTGCGGGCATTGCTGCAATGTGGCGCGAATGTAAAGTTTTGTGAAGTTGGGGGGAGGTGTAGTTTGCAGTATGTATACGCTAAACTGGTCTTTTGCTGGGGTATTTGGATGCAGGGTAAGGTGATTCCCGACGCGGCGCGGCATTTCCGCACGGGTTGGTTGATGGCGGTAATTGGCACGGCATTGTTCGCGCTGAAGTCGATTTTTATTAAGTTGGCTTACGAGCAGGGTGTGGATACGCTCACACTGTTGACCTTACGGATGCTGGTCGCCGCACCATTTTACGCGCTGATCTTAGTGTGGTTAGTGCGCCAACCATCCACGGTTAAAGTGTTGCCGAAGGAATTGGCGGTGGTCATGGGGTTGGGTTTCATGGGTTATTATGTGTCGGCATGGCTGGATATGCAGGCATTGAATTACATTTCCGCGCAGTTGGAACGCCTCACGCTTTACACCTACCCGATCATGACCACGTTGTTGGGTTGGTTGTGGCTGCGTGAAAAAATTACCGCACGTTTATGGCTGGCGTTGCTGCTGACTTACGGCGGGGTCATGGTGTTGTACAGCCACGAAGCGCGGCTGGGCGGTACGAATGTGAGTTTGGGGGTGATGCTGGTGGTGGCGGCAGCATTGTTGTTTGCGTTCTACATTGTGTTGAGTAAGGGTTTAATCGGGCGGTTGGGCAGTACATTGTTCACCAGTATTGCGATGCTATCATCGACGCTGTTTGTTTTTACGCACTTTTTCTTTACGCACCCGCTCGCCGCGTTGGGCGTGAATGCAACCGCATGGGGCTATGCACTGTTATTGGGGGTTGTTAGCACGGTGTTACCCAGTTTCATGATCAGTGAGGCGATTGCGCGAATCGGGGCGGCGCGTACCAGCATTGTCGGTACTTTTGGTCCTATAATGACCATCGGGTTGGCGGTGTTGCTGTTGGGTGAGCCGTTTGGCTGGTGGCATTTGGCGGGTATGTTGTTGGTAATCGCAGGGGTCGGGTTGTTGGGTAAACGTTAAGTTGTTTCAGTCGTGAAATAGTGCTGCAATTGTCACCCCATTTCTTAGGCTTAAGGTAGTTATAGCCATGCAGCAGCCACATTTTCTGGTCATTACAGTTGGGTCTTTGGGGGATTTATATCCTTTTTTGAGTCTTGCTTTGACCTTGCAGCAACGTGGGTATCAGGTAACATTGTTGGGGTTGTCGTATCACGCACCCATTATTCAAAAAGCTGGTATTCCTTTTATTGGTATCGGTACAGATGAAGATTATCTAGCACGGATTCGTGAACCAGATTTGTGGCATCCGATTAAGGGTTTCCAAGTATTTCTGCGCGATTATCGACGGCATCTCGTTCATGCTTATCATTGTTTCCAAGAGTTTGCCTGTGATCAGGATTATGTGGTTCTGGCGCATCCGTTTGCTTTGCCAAGTGCGGATTTATTCCGGTTGCATCACCCAAGAACACAGGTTTTGGCGGTGCATTTAGCTCCTGCTTCTTTGCGTTCTTGTGAGAACCCGATGCAGATTGGGGAAATACGTGTCCCTAATTGGTTGCCTATGGCAGTGCGTAAAGCGTTGTGGTGGCTGATTGATACGTTATTGATCGACCCCGCTGTCGTGCCTGAAATCAATGCGGCTCGCCAGGATTGTGGTTTGCTCCCGATTAAACGTTTCATGCGTTATTTGCTGAAAATGCCAGATGCGAACATTTTGTTGTTTCCCAAATGGTTTGCGCCAGCTCGCCGTGATTGGGGGGAGCATGTGATACAAGGTGGTTTCCCACTGTTTGAACCGAATTTACAACAGGAGATGTCATCTGAATTATTGGCATTTCTAGCAGAAGGTGACGCACCCATCGTATTCACACCAGGGACGGCGCACTGTCATGCCGCTGCCTATTTTCGCGCTGCCTTACAAGCGGTTCAGGCTTTGGGGAAACGCGCTATTTTTTTGACACAGTATCCAGAGCAATTACCGCCTGATTTACCAAAAACGGTACATTGGCAAGCTTATGTGCCATTACGCGCTTTACTGCCAGCGGTGGCGGTTGTTGTGCATCATGGCGGCATTGGTACAACGGCGGAAGCGTTACGAGCAGGGATTCCACAACTGGTCGTGCCATTTGCATGGGATCAGTTTGATAATGCTATCTATATCCGCGCATTAGGTGTGGGGGAAAGTATTTATGCCACGCGTTTAAAAGCAGATGGTTTGATTCAAAAACTACAATATTTAGATGCATCACCTGCCGTTCGAGAACGCTGTCATGCTGTTATGCAACAGTTCGCACAGATGCCAGATATGATGCAACTTTGTCATATGTTAGAAGAATATCTCCGTAAAAATCGTATTAAAGATAATCACGAATGAACCTATTGGTCGTCATTATACGACTCAAAGTCGTCTTGCTGTGTTGCAGCAGATACGCATAGCTGTGAGGACTTGTCTGGCAGTAATTTTGATGACTTATTTAGTGTTGTGATTTTACAGGTTTGTAGATTGTAGAGCACAACACATGCTCCCTATATTGCCCGTTGAAATTGGCGTGGGGTTTATTGCTGAGATTATAAATGGCTATCTGATAGGATAATGATTTTCTTACAATTGTACGATTGTAATTATTAGAATAATTTTGGAGTTTAATCATGAAATCTAATGTACTAGCATGGAGCGTTGCTTCGATTTTAGTTAGCACAACCAGTAGTGTATTGGCTGATGTGACTTTATACGATTACGAAGAGCCTTCTAGTGCTTACGAAGATGCTTATGTTTCCGGTCGTTTGAACGTCAACAGCGGCAATCAGGATCAAACCAGCCACGATTTAAGCGTTGACATGAATTATGAGCGTGTTTTCAGTTCACCTGATCGTGATGTCACCGTTGATGCAGATTTACAGGGGTCATCCAAACGTGGTGGCGATGCAGGTGATGAAACCGTTGAAAATTATCTTGGCACCGCTTCCACTAGTGTTAATAACTATTTCAAACCAGGTAGCCGTGGCGGTTTCTGGTATGGTGATGCTGAAGTTGGTGTGAAAAAAGGTGCTGATGATCCGCGTGTAAAAGCGGGTGTTGGTGTGGGTTACGGACGTGTTGTGAATGTTACGCCAATGGCTCAAGCTTTACGACTGGTCGAAGCTTTACGCGCTAAACAGCGTTTAACCAGTGATTTAAGCAAAGCCGAATACAATCAAGTCGCGCGTATTATTGCTAAAGAAGCCGAATATCGCACGAAATACGGCGCGTCAGAATACCAACAATACTGGATCACCGACATTGAGAATGCATTAAAGGCTTCGGGTAAAACCAGCGGTGAGTTGGGGGCGGCAGGTATTTTGAAAGCCTATGATGTATTGGTGAATGAACGCATTTCTACCCGCAAACATGGTTGGGTCGTGAAAGGGGGCGTGAGTGAAGTCCTGAAGGACTACGATGGTAGCAACAGTAAGCCAGCCTTAGACGTAGCGGCTGAGTACCACAAGCCCTTAAGCAACCGTACCCAATTTTCGAATGAAGCGTCGGCCTCCGCTGTGTTGCAAGATGATGATAAAAGTTACACAGCCAAAAACACGATGAACCTGACGCACGAAGTTTCCGACCGTATTGACTGGATCAATACATGGAGTACAAATTTCGATCATAATGATACCGATGATGTTGATACTACCACAAACGCGCTCAGTTCAACTTACCGTTACTACATTACTAATAAATTAGCATTTGATACCGTTGTAGCATTATCAAAAGTGGATGATGAAATTGATGATAATGGCAATGATGCGGTGGATAAATCACTGTATATGGGTGTTACTTATCGCCTGAAGTAATTCTTTGTCACTGTGACGATTAACAAGGGAGTATTTTAACGGATACTCCCTTTTTTTATTTTGGTGATGGCATGATCACTAAAAGTCTTGCAGCTTATATAAAAATATATTATTAATGAGATAAAATCATTATCGTGGGGCTTTTGTATTTTCTTTTCTGTTGTGTGTAGCATTTACGATACAGTATAGTCGAGTCTTCTTTAATTTTTTAGGTTAAAATGCGAATTATTTCTCAACAGATTGCATGTGCTGAGTGTGGGCAACTACATCAATTTCAGTCTGTTTCTGTCGGTAAAACAGCATGTTGTGTACGTTGTGGAGCTGTGTTGTATCGGCAACGTTCGCACATGGAAGAAATTAGCCTAGCACTGACGATCAGTGGTTTATTGTTGTATATATTGAGTAATATTTTTCCACTGCTGGGTTTGCGAGCGCAAAATGTTGAATACGAGCTGCATTTGCTAGGAGCGAGTTTGGCATTTTGGGAACAGGACTATCAGATCATTGCCATCCTAGTAGTGCTTAACATTATTGTCTTTCCTTTGTTGGAACTTTTTTCGCTTTTGGTGGTGTTATTAA
>CAZTUZ010000153.1:0-6876 GCA_964617055.1 uncultured Thiothrix sp. | reverse complement strand
GTGCCTGCCGTGAACTCGGCATTAAAACGGTTGCTGTACATTCCACCGCTGACCGTGACCTCAAGCATGTACGTCTTGCCGACGAATCCGTGTGCATTGGCCCGGCGCGATCCATTGACAGCTATTTGAATATTCCCGCGATTATTAGTGCAGCAGAAGTCACAGGCGCGGATGCTATTCACCCAGGCTATGGCTTTTTATCCGAAAATGCCGACTTTGCAGAACGGGTCGAATCCAGCGGCTTTATTTTTATTGGACCGCGTGCTGATACCATTCGTTTGATGGGAGACAAAATCTCCGCCAAAGAAGCCATGGTGGCAGCGGGTGTGCCGTGCGTTCCAGGTTCAGACGGTGCTGTTCCTGATGATGCGGATGAGTGCTTAGTAATGGCAGAACGCATCGGTTATCCTGTGATCATCAAAGCCACAGGTGGCGGCGGTGGTCGCGGGATGCGCGTGGTCAACAAAGCTGAAGATTTAATCGACTCCATTACCATGACCCGCGCTGAAGCCAAAACTGCGTTTGGTAATGACGTGGTGTACATGGAAAAATTCCTGCAACATCCACGCCACATCGAATTTCAAGTATTAGCGGATGCGTATGGCAATGCGATTCACTTGTGCGAACGTGATTGCTCCATGCAACGTCGTCACCAAAAAGTAGTTGAGGAAGCCCCAGCACCGGGGATTACCCCTGAACAACGCGCCCGCTTGGGCAATCGCGTTGCAGAAGCATGCCGTAAAATCAACTACCGTGGCGCGGGTACGTTCGAGTTCCTGTACGAGAATGGTGAATTTTATTTCATTGAAATGAATACCCGTTTGCAGGTCGAACACCCTGTTACTGAACTGATCACGGGTGTGGATTTGGTGAAGCAACAACTGCTAGTAGCCGCAGGACAACCGTTGAGCTTGAAACAAGAAGAGATTCAGCCGCACGGTCACGCGATTGAATGCCGGATCAATGCCGAAGACCCCGATACCTTCGTGCCATCTCCAGGCAAAATCACGCGCTATCACGTTCCTGGTGGCTTAGGCGTGCGCGTGGATTCGCACATTTACGCGGATTACACCGTTCCACCTTATTACGATTCGATGATTGGTAAATTGATCGTGTTTGGTGAAGACCGCGAAACCGCCATCAATCGAATGCACGGTGCGTTAAGCGAAATGGTTGTGGAAGGTATTAAAACCAATATCCCACTCCAAACGCGCATTATGGAAGATGCCGCTTTCCAAGCGGGTGGTGCGGATATTCACTACCTTGAAAAGAAACTGGGTCTGAAATGAGTTGGCAACAACTGGTTTGTCACACCACGTCTGACAAACAGGACATTATCGTGGACACAATGGAAGCCGCTGGAGCGGTTTCCATTACTTGGCAGGATGCAGAAGATAACCCCATTCTCGAACCCAAACCGGGTGAAATGCGCTTGTGGGAATCCCTAGTCGTTACCGCGTTGTACGACAATGATGTCGATTTGACGGCATTACTGCTAACGCTCGAAGCCCATAAAACTGATTGGAATATCCAATCCCTGCAACAAGAAACGGTGGAAGATCAACCGTGGGAACGCGCATGGATGGATAGCTACCAACCGATGTGTTTTGGGCAACGCTTGTGGATTTACCCCAGTTGGTGCGAAACACCCGATGACGATAGCGTTAAACTGTTGCTTGATCCTGGTTTAGCGTTTGGCACGGGTACACATCCCACTACTGCCTTGTGTTTGGAATGGTTAGACGGCGAAGATGTCACCGGAAAAACCCTACTAGATTACGGTTGTGGTTCAGGGATTTTAGCGATTGCGGCATTAAAACTGGGGGCAGTATCTGCCGTTGGTACGGATATTGACCCGCAAGCTTTGCAAGCGACCCAAGACAATGCTGAACGCAATGCGGTGAATCCTGAACAATTACACACCTGCTACCCTAAAGCATTACCTGACCACACTTATGACATTGTGATGGCTAATATTTTAGCTGGGCCATTGGTCGAACTCGCACCAGAACTGCTCAAAGCAATGCACATAGGTGGAAAATTAGTGTTATCGGGCATACTAGCGGAACAAACTGAATCCATTCGTAACGCCTATCAACCCTACTTAAGTGACTTTATTGTTACGCAAAAAGATGACTGGATTCGTGTTACTGGTATTCGTCGTTAATCTTAATGCGACAAGAATATTCACCGTTAATCTGCAATTTCTAGCCAAACAAAACGAGCGATGCTATTTTGAGCATCGTTCGTATATCAATTCCCAATATATAACGACTAAAATAACACGGATAATTAGAAACGGCATGGAATCATGTATACACAGTGCAATCACTGCAAAGCGATTTTTCGCGTCACAATGAAAGAACTAACCGCCGCACAAGGTTTATTGCGGTGTGGTGAATGTGACGCAATTTTTGATGCAATGAGAAGCCTGAGCACGACGCTACCGGAAGAACGTCGTTTTGTTCAAAACAACCCAAACAATAATACTGACGAACCTACCGAACCACCGAAATATCAAGCACCTAAAGTAGATAATGCAACTTGGCAAGGTTTTTTGCAACGGGTTAAATCGTCATTTAGTCATGCAGTTAAATCACTTAGCACGACGCTCAGTAAGTCCAATATACACCCTTCTCACCCCCCTCCCTCAACCACTAGGTTGCGTAAGGATGCTCACCCATCCCAATCCAAACCAGCAGGTTCTAGGTTTTTTTTATTTTTAGGTGTTGGCGCATTAACCCTACTATTATTGCTACAATTATTGTATTCCAAACGCAACTGGCTGGCCTTACAGCCACTCACAGCGAATGCAACACAACAAACATGCCAATGGTTAGGTTGTGATATTGCAATGCCTCGCGATGTGCGCCAAATTAAACTGCTGAGCCGAAATGTTTATTCGCATCCAAATACGCCGAACGTACTGACAATTAGTGTGTCTATACAAAACGAAGCGACCTTTTCCCAACCCTATCCGTTGATTGAGATTAGTTTTTTAAATCACAAAAATGAGGTGGTTGCTTTGCGACGCTTCACCCCAGAAGAATACTTAAAAACGAAAATACAGGAATTAATGCCTATAAATACACCATCAGAGCTGGTTTTAAATATATCTGATCCGGGTAAAGATGCGGTTCGCTTTCAATTTCGCTTTCTATAAATACTTATACTATTTATAATTAAAAAGCTTAATATTGCACGAACCCCGTAAAAATCATGTTTCCTTGTGATAATTCGGCTATAATCCCGCGCGCTCAAATGTTGGGCTTTAAGCCATAACTCAAATGGTTATCGATTAATCATTAATAGGTTGATTTTTAACCAATAACTTTGTTCTTTGGAGATAGAAATGGCAACTGACAATGTAACTTATATGACACGGAAGTCAGCGTTACCAGTTGAAGGGATTGAACCTTATAAACCTGAACCTGGCGAAGAATACATGAGCGACAATCAGCTCGCGCACTTTCGCAATATTCTCGTTGCTTGGAAGCAATCATTGATGGAAGAGGTGGATCGTACCGTCGACCACATGAAAGAGGATGCAACCAACTTCTCTGACCCTGCTGACCGTGCAACCCAAGAGGAAGAATTTGCCCTAGCATTGCGTGCGCGTGACCGCGAACGCAAACTCATTCGTAAAATCGAAAAAACCATTGACCGTTTGGACGCTGGTGATTACGGCTACTGCGATGCTTGTGGTATTGAAATTGGCCTGCAACGTTTGGAAGTTCGCCCAACGGCTGAACTGTGCATCGACTGCAAAACCACGCAAGAAATCAAGGAAAAGCAAATGGCTGTTTAACGACTTGTCGTTCTGCTAGGTCTGCTTAACCGTAACAACGGCAGAATAAACCTTGCAAACCATTGGTCGCTTTGCTCCTTCACCCACTGGGTCATTGCATTTTGGCTCACTGGTGGCCGCGACCGCTAGTTATCTGGCGGCGCGGGCTGAATGTGGTCGTTGGCTCCTGCGGATCGAAGACCTCGATAAACCGCGTGAGCAAGTCGGAGCTGCTGCCCACATTATTCAAACCCTACTGGCTCTGGGTTTTGAATGGGATGGTGAAATCCTCTACCAAAGCCAGCGTCTCAATGCTTATCAAGATGCGTTACAGCACTTGTCCTCACACATTTACCCTTGTACTTGTTCACGGAAGGCAATTCAACAAGCCGGACAAACAGGCGCGTTGGGTCTGAGCTATGCTGGAACGTGCCGCGCCAAAACGCCACTTCCTGCCCCGCAACAACAATACGCCCTGCGGCTACGCACTGATGACTCACTCACGGGTTTTGAAGATGCCATTCAAGGGTATTATGCCCAGCGTTTAGCCAATGAAGTGGGGGACTTTGTGATTCGCCGTGCTGATGGTTTATTTGCGTACCAGTTAGCCGTCGTGGTAGATGATGCGTTCCAAGGGGTAAATCAGATCGTGCGCGGCGCGGACTTGTTGGACAACACTCCACGCCAAATTTATCTGCAACGCTTGTTAGGGTTTCCAACCCCGCATTACGCGCATGTACCTTTAGCAGTGGATCAAGATGGACAAAAACTGAGTAAACAGAATTTCGCGCCATCAATTGACCGTACTGCAAGTGTGCAAAACGTGGTTGCGGCTTTACAATTTTTGGGGCAACAACCGCCACGGGCTAACGACATTGCGTCCTTGACCGAATTGTGGGATTGGGCAATTGCGAATTGGCACATCCAAAACGTCCCATGCACACTCACCCAACCCATTCCTGCGCTTTAAACCAATAGATTATCAATGGCTTGTGCTAGAGCAATATCCCGATGCGTAATCCCAGCCGCGTCGTGGGAACTTAAACTAATTGCTACTGTTTTGTAGGAATTACACCAGTCTGGATGGTGGTTCATGCGTTCAGCAATCAAGGCAATTTGCGTCATGAAAGCGAATGCCTCTACAAAATTGGCGAAATTCAAGACGCGATGCAGTTTGTTATCTTTCACCGTCCAGCCTTGCAAGGTTTCGACCGCCGCACTTAGTGCCTGACCTTCTAATTTCTCTGCCATAATGACTTCCGTGTTTTAGTGGTTAATGTGTTTGCTCAATAGCACAACTGCATGAGCAGCGATACCTTCTTTGCGCCCCGTGAAACCTAGTTTTTCCGTGGTAGTGGCTTTGACATTGATTTGTCCGACTTCACAACCCAAATCAGCGGCTAAATATTCACGCATGGCTGGAATATGCGGCATCATTTTGGGGGCTTGCGCCACAATCGTGCAGTCCAAATTCAATAAACCGTAGCCACATTCACGCACCAATCCCCACACATGGCGCAGTAAAATACGGCTGTCGATGTTGGCATAATCAGCGGAAGTGTCGGGGAAATGTTGCCCAATATCCCCCATTGCTATTGCTCCTAATAGCGCATCACAAATCGCATGAATTAACACATCGCCATCCGAATGTGCTTGGAAAGCGTGTGTATGTGGAATTTTCACCCCCCCCAACACCACAAAATCCCCTGACTTAAACGCATGAACATCAAACCCATGCCCTATTCGCATCATGTCGCGTTATCCTCTGTTTTCGCTTTTGACATTTTGCCTAACACCTTTGCCCCCATGAAACTACCGCCATATAGCAAGGCACTAAACCCCAATAAACCATACCCGTAAACGTGTTCTGGTGGCGCAACCGCATACCACGCGCCCAACGTGGCATACAACAACGACACGAGAATGCCATACACATATACCGTACCCCAGCCGTGAAATATCCCACGCACCAATAGCATTAACGGCGTGAGTAACAGCAACAACTCCAACCAACGTGGCACTTGCTGCACGGGTGTTATCCAGCCATTCCACACGATTATGAGAAAAATCAAGCCCAATAACCCAATGCTGGCTACCGCACGCCACAGATTAAATGAATTTATCATGAATAATTACCACTTCACAGTTTGTGTGCCAATTGTGCTAAACGTTTACCCAATGCAAAACACAGTCGCTTTTCCTCATCACTTAATGGACGTGAACTGTCACTGCCGGAAACGTGGCTAGCCCCATACGGTGTGCCTCCGGTTTGGGTGCTGATTAAATCGGATTCGGAATACGGTAAGCCCGTGATTAACATGCCGTGATGCAGCAATGGCAGCATCATCGACAAGAGTGTGGATTCTTGCCCACCGTGCAAGCTCGATGTGGAGGTGAATACGCCCGCTGGTTTGCCGATTAATGAACCCGACAACCACAAACTGCTGGTTTTTTCCCAGAAATATTTCAAGGGTGCTGCCATATTGCCGAAACGCCCTGCACTACCAAGCGCAAGTGCGTCGCAGTTTTTCAGGTCATCCATTGCGACATACACTGCACCGCTATCGGGAACAGGTTTTGCTACCGCTTCGCATACTTCGGAAACGTCCGGCACGGTACGCAGCAGAGCTTGGGTCTGAGAAACACTTTCCACCCCGCGTGCGATGTGTTGCGCCATGTTTGCGGTTGCTCCATGACGACTGTAATACAGAACTAAAACGTTTTTCATAGTAATTCAAGCACCTTTTCGGGCGGACGACCGATCACTGCTTTGCCATTGGTTACCACAATCGGGCGTTCAATTAAACGCGGGTGGTCGACCATCGCCTGAATCAAAGCTTCACGGCTCAAGTGGGGGTCGGCTAGATGGAGTTCAGTGTATTCGGTTTCACCCGTGCGCATTAATTGGCGCGGCTCTAAACCCAAAAAAGTGAGTAACTGCATTAATGTTGCGGTATCGGGTGGGGTTTCGAGGTATTGCACAACCTGCGGTGTCACCCCTTTTTCATGCAGCAGTTCTAAGGTAGTGCGTGATTTTGAACCACGCGGATTGTGTAAAATCGTGAAAATCGGGGTGGATAAATCAGGCA
>CAZTUZ010000152.1:0-6885 GCA_964617055.1 uncultured Thiothrix sp. | reverse complement strand
GGTACAGGTGTAGTGTATATGTAACGATTAGCAAAAAACCAACCCAACTCGTTGAGGGACTATGAAGTTGGGTTGGTTACAGAGGAAACCCGCACATTATGGTAATAGTGTGGTGCAGAATGCCACTGTATTGCGGCGGTAAATTGTAAGAAATTGTAACAGGTCAATGCCTTTTAAATAATTTTGATGATGGTCTATTGATTAATATTTTTTTGTTTAAATTTGTTGATTATTGAACAATTTATAATACTTTTTAGGTATTGGTTTTGGGTGGGAAATACAAAGCTTTTTCCATTGTAGGTTTTAACAGTAGCAGCAATCACCTGTACCAGCACCGCCGGGTGATACAAGTCAGAATATCATCTGGGAAAATTTATTTTTAGTTGCTTTGCTGATTATTTATTAATTAGGAAGCGCTCAATTTCTGTCTCGGTACACAAAAACTCAGTATCTAACCTAGCTTGAAAAGTCGCCTGTGCTAATTGCAAAATATCTTGAGTGATAATGCGATCCAAGCAATCTTGCAGAATAGGTGAGCTATATAAATGTGCAGTCGCTTTCAGCCGATGTGCCAGCGTTGCTGCGGCCGCCCATTCCTGCTGCCGTAAACAAGTCAACAATTCCTGTCGGTACTGCCGTATTTGTGGTAGTGCCATGGTCAGAAAGCGTTGTGCGCCGTCTTGACCTAGCATTTCAACTAATCCCCCCAGTGCTTTCATTGTTATAAAACCAGTCGATAGCCCTTACGCCATACGGTATGTATGTGTTTGGGCGAATGTGAGGTATCGCCAAGCTTTTTGCGCAAACGATTGATCTGCATGTCGATACTTCGATTCATAGGGTGGTGCTCACTTCCATGTAGTGCATACGAAATCGCATCACGGCTGATGACCTGTCCAGCATTTTGGCAAAAGAAGGCCAACAACTGCGTCTCAAGTGATGTTAATTTGACCAAGTTGTTTTCTTGAATCAAAATTTCTAGGGTAGGATCGAACAGTTGATCCCCAATTTTAATAGGCTGTTCCTCCGTTTGAGCCTGTCGTCGCAAGGTATTCTGTATGCGAATGAGCAACTCCTTTGGATGAAAAGGTTTAATTAGATAATCAATCGCACCTAGTTCTAGTCCCTTTAATCTGTCTTTGGCGGAATTTCGCGCGGACAAGATTAAAATAGGAATGTGTGGATAATGTTTTTTCAACCATTCTAACCAGTACAAGCCGTCTTTACCTGGTATCACGATGTCTAGTGCTACCAAGTCAATTTGAAAATTACTCAACACCATACCAATGCTCTCACCATTGGGTAGAGTGTTGACCAAGAACTCATGCGTAGTGAGATATTCCACTAGCAGGTTTTGCAGTAGAACATCATCATCAACAAGCAAGATTCGATATGCATGGTTGTTATTCAAGGGTAAATGTCAACCAGTTGATTAAAGCAAGTAAAGAGCCTTGCGTATTTTAAATTTTAACAAGAAAAATGCCGGGAAAAATTGTAACAAAGTGTAACAGGCAGGCAGCAACACCCCCCCGCAATCAAGGGTCGCTTTATTACTGCTTCGTCGCTAGTGTTGCTGGTAACGGTTCAACTGAGTTTCGATTAAATCGCCATTTTCTCGATGCTGCACTTGTACGATCCCGTAGTGTAGCTCTGGGGCTAACCACAGAGTGGTTTGCTGATCACGGTCTTGATGGGCAACTTCAACCTTTTCACAGGTGTATTTGCCTGCGGGAACTTCGATGGTTTCTGTCCCTAAACGGCGGAAGTGGTAGTCTTGCAACTTGCCTTTGCTGGCGATTTGGTACTGTAAGGGCTTGCCTGTTGCTAGGTCATCCATGAGATGCAGCTCCATGACAGCAGCATCTAGCGTACCAGCGGGAACGGCTAATTGATAAGGGGTGTCGTTATATGTACCGCTGATTTGTGTTGTACTGGTAAATTCAAAGCTATCATGTTTGTTTTTACGTTTGCTTTTGTGTTGTTGGGTGTACTGTTGTGGTGAGAGCATTTTACCGATGGTTTGGCCTGCACTGCGTTCGGTTAAGGTATCGCCGCTCAATAGGGCTGCAACGCCATTCGCTTTGGTATTTTTCTGATAAGTATATTGTGAACCTTGGTAGCTTAATTGCACGCTGGTCTCACCCATGTTCAGACCCTTGGCACTTACGGTGTAGGTTGCCTCAAAAGCGGCAGGTGCAGCATAGGTGGGAGAAAGCGTAAGGCTCATACCAAGAATAATGCTAAAACGTGTGAACTGTTTCACTAGTCAATTCCTTTATTTTGAAGTTCAGCGACAGGTTAGACCGTGCCGTTACGCGGGGGTTCTGCATAAATCCCAACAGTTTCATGTTTGAAACCGTTACGCGGCAGTGAATGTGCTATTATTCATCAAACAGTTGCTAGTAATATGGCACTACACAGAAGGCGCGAAATATTAGAAAATCCGCCCCGCCGGATTCGCTAGCGATCCATAGACTATCATCCTTAGACCGCACCGAGAAAGTAGGTATACGACGGAGCGGGATCAGTGGATTGATCATCGTGAAATGATTAATATGAAACATCAAAAATCAGGGAGAACCCGTTTGTGAGCCAAAATATCATTAGTCTTTCTGACGCGACTTTTGAGCAAGAAGTACTGAAATCAGCAGTTCCCGTATTGGTTGATTACTGGGCTGAATGGTGTGGCCCTTGCAAGATGATTGCTCCGTTGTTAGACGAAGTTGCGGTTGAATACAAAGGCCGTTTGAACGTTGCTAAATTGAACATTGACGAAAACCCTGCAACACCACCACGTTACGGTATTCGCGGTATTCCAACGCTGATGCTGTTCAAAGATGGTGAAGTTGCCGCGACAAAGGTCGGTGCACTGTCTAAATCACAGTTGATTGCATTCCTGAATCAACATGTGTAACGCAGTGTTGGTTAGCAATACTCACGCCTAGCGTCAGATGCCCAGAAAGGCTATATCTCTTCTGGGCATGTTGGTCGTATTATTTTGCTGGACTCTATGGTAGTCTGCGTGTTAATTTAAATGTACTTGAATCTGCATCCAGATTCATTCCTGCGAATCCTGTCTCGTTTCTCTTGATGGAATCCTGCTTGGATATAGTTACCCGACGATGCGTTATGTGCATGTTGCGGGTCTGTGGCGGTATTCCACTATCTTGCGTACTACAAGGGCCATTGACGAACAGGGGCTTCCTCATCGATTGAATTTGATAATATACGTCGCTCACACATTATATGAACCTGTCCGAATTAAAAAAGAAATCCGCTGCTGAAGTCTTTGATATGGCTCAAGCACTGGGTATTGAAAGTATTTCTCGAACCCGCAAACAGGATATTATTTTCGCCTTGCTCAAAGCTCACGCGCAAAATGGTGAGGATATTTATGGTGATGGCGTATTGGAAATCTTGCAAGATGGTTTTGGTTTTTTACGCTCCCAAGATTCCAGTTATTTAGCAGGTGCAGACGATATCTACGTTTCACCGAGCCAGATTCGCCGCTTTGGGTTGCGCACAGGTGATACCATTGCTGGCAAAATCCGCCCACCGAAAGATAATGAACGTTATTTCGCCCTTCTGAAAGTAGATACTATTAACTACGAACCACCAGAAAGTGCGCGAAATAAAATTGCCTTTGAAAACCTGACCCCACTTCATGCGGATGAAAGAATGCGCATGGAACGTGGTAATGGTAGCCGTGAAGACATTACCGCACGGGTGATTGATATTGTTGCACCTTTTGGTAAAGGGCAGCGGGGTTTAATTATCGCGCCTCCTAAGGCGGGTAAAACCATTATGCTGCAAAATATTGCGCAAAGTATCGCCTCTAATTACCCTGAATGCTATTTAATCGTTTTATTAATCGATGAGCGTCCTGAAGAGGTAACGGAAATGTCGCGTATGGTGCAAGGGGAAGTTATTTCTTCCACCTTTGACGAACCAGCCGCGCGTCATGTTCAAGTGGCGGAAATGGTGATCGAAAAAGCCAAACGTTTGGTCGAACACAAGCGTGATGTGGTGATTTTGTTGGATTCCATTACCCGTTTGGCGCGTGCTTACAATACGGTTGTGCCATCTTCGGGTAAGGTTCTGACAGGTGGTGTGGATGCTAATGCGCTTCACCGTCCGAAGCGTTTCTTTGGGGCAGCGCGTAATATTGAAGAGGGCGGCAGTTTAACCATTATCGCTACTGCTTTGATCGACACTGGCTCGAAAATGGATGAGGTTATTTACGAGGAATTCAAAGGTACGGGTAATATGGAAATCCACCTTGATCGTCGTATTTCCGAAAAACGTGTATTCCCAGCGATTAATATTAATCGTTCAGGCACGCGCCGCGAAGAGTTACTCACTACACAAGACGAATTACAAACCTTGTGGGTGTTGCGTAAATTCTTGCATGGTATGGATGAGTTGGAAGCAATGGAATTGTTATTCGATAAATTATCCAAAACCAAAACCAATGGCGAGTTCTTTGACGTGATGCGACGCGGATAAAATCATTACTCTCCGCATTTTCCCCAGCTTATCATTAAGTAGGGGAAATGCGGGGATTAAACGGTTAAATCATTTAACGTTAAGTGTTCTTCCCGTAAATATTGTTCTAAACGCTGTTGGTCAATCACAATGCTTAAACGGAAGTCACCACTATCTGTAATGGTTTCTGATTGAATGGCTTTGTCAGCATACAATTTAGCGCGTAAACGTGCCTGATGTGGTGCAAGTTGCAATTCACCTTTAAATAATTGCCCCGCAAAATAATTACCCAGATACGTCAATAAAGCATCTAGGCCTAAGTGTTCACGCGCTGAAACATAAATTCGTGCGGGGTTAAGTCCATCGCCTTGTTCAATGTGTGGCTGTTGTCCACCAAGATCAATCTTATTCATGATTTCGATTTGGGGGACATGTTCTGCGCCAATTTCCGCAATCACTTTATTCACTTGGTCGCGGTATAACTCGCGTTGTTCATCGTGACTATCGGTAACGTGTAAAAGTAAATCTGCGTCAATGGTTTCTTGCAAGGTCGAGCGGAAGGCAGCGACTAAATCGTGGGGCAAATGACGAATAAAACCTACGGTATCGGCGAGAATGATTTCACGCTGATTAGGTAAACAGACACGTCTTAATGTTGGATCAAGTGTCGCAAAAAGTTGATTTTCAGCGTAAACATCGGCATTCGTTAGGGCATTAAATAGCGTTGATTTACCCGCATTGGTATAGCCAACCAGGGAAACTGTGGGAATTTCCGCTTTTTTGCGTGATTGCCGCCCCTGTTCGCGCTGATTCTGGACTTTTTCCAGACGCTTGTGAATTTGTTTAATGCGTTCGCCGATCAAACGGCGATCCGTTTCTAATTGTGTTTCGCCCGGTCCACGCATCCCGATACCACCTTTTTGCCGTTCTAAGTGCGTCCAGCCGCGCACTAAGCGCGTGGAAAGGTGTTTGAGTTGCGCCAGTTCGACTTGCAATTTACCTTCGTGGCTTCGCGCACGTTGGGCAAAAATGTCGAGAATCAAGCCCGTGCGGTCTAGCACGCGGCATTGCAGTAGCTTTTCGAGGTTGCGTTCTTGGGCGGGGGATAATGTGTGGTCGAAAATAACCAAGTCCGCGCCATTCATTTCCCGTTGTTCACGAATTTCTTCGGCCTTGCCTTCGCCGACAAAATAGCGCGGGTCTGGATTTTGGCGCGAACCAGTCACAAGGCTGGTGACTTTTGCACCAGCCGAGCGAGCTAATTCAATGAACTCTGTAGCATCTGGTGGGGATTGTGTTGTGGTAAAGCTGATTTGTACCAATACAGCATTTTCACCACCTCCGGGGCGGTCAAATAATTCCAATCAACACCTTTTGCATTTGCAATCCCAGCATGATTTCAACTTATTCTGGAGCCAGATTTAACTTAATAGGACGTGCAGGGACAATCGTGGAAATAGCATGTTTGTAAACCAATTGGCTGACAGTGTTCCCTAACAGTACAACGAATTGGTCAAATGATTCAACATGCCCCTGAAGTTTGATACCGTTGACTAAATAGATAGAGACTGGAATCCGTTCCTTTCTCAGAGCGTTAAGGAAGGGTTCTTGTAAAGTGTGCCCTTTCGACATGAGCTTCTCCTAAAATAATTCTTTGGGTTTGTGGTTGTTATGGTCTTACAACTAAAGCAGGAATTAGTTGCAAGCCAGTCGCTTCTTTCCTTCGACGCCTAAAAGCTTACCTGTTTTACCGCTTTGCCAGAACATCAGTTTGTCGGACATATCCTTTCATCCGCCAATAAACGCTGAAACGTTGCTGATAAGCGATGAAAGGCTACATTCTTGGGGATTATACACGGAAATATCCTTTTCGGAACGTAACCAAGTCATTTGACGTTTAGCAAGCTGCCGCGTGGCGACGATAGCACGATCACGCATTTGAGTGTAGTCTATTTTTTCATTTAAATAATCCCAGACTTGACGATAACCCACTGCACGAATAGCGGGTAACTGTATGTCCAAATCGCCACGTTGCCAAAGTTGGGTTACTTCGTCGATAAATCCTTGTTTTAACATCAAATCAAAACGCTGAGCAAGGCGTTCATGCAGCCATGCACGGTTTTCGGGGATTAAGGCGATTTTAAGCAATTGGTAGGGGCAGGCATCGTGCCATGCGGCTTGTTGCAAGGTAGTTAGGGATTGCCCCGTTAATTCGTAAACTTCCAAAGCACGTTGCAAACGTTGTGGATCATTAGGGTGAATCCGTGCGGCAGCAATGGGGTCAACTTGTGCTAAGCGGTCGTGTAATGCTTGCCAGCCTTGTGCGGCGGCTTCGGCTTCTAAACGAGCGCGAATATCTGGGTCGGCTTCGGGTAATTGCGATAAGCCATATTCCAATGC
>CAZTUZ010000151.1:0-6903 GCA_964617055.1 uncultured Thiothrix sp. | reverse complement strand
ACCGGACTGTTCTGCAAACCCCAAATTCGCATCATACACCAGCTTGGCAGGAATAAAAAACTATCAGTGTTAAATTATAAGTATAATTTATTAGAAAAGCCCAGAGACCCCTCCGTCTGCTGGGCAAAATTATTATTTACTTCTCGCAAGTAGGTAGTTGTGTCATTAGCTTAGTCACCGCAGGCGACTTTTATCGTCAAGTACTCCCCCTCCAACGATAACATCCTGACAATGTGACAGTCAGGGTATTCCGGTGAAGGTTTTTCTTGTACAGAAAGTATCCGACCTTGGAATTGTGATTTGACCTTAGACAATACAGCATCACGTCCAATTGGCTCATTGGGATTAACCCTCTGTAGCGAAATCTTTCGTTCACTGTCTTCTGCATGAGCCACTGGTGGTAGCAAGATGCTGGTCATGCCAATGACAAAAACGCTGCACACAGCAGCAAGCATGGATTTATTAAAATCCATAGTGTTTCCCCTGTTATTTAAAAGTCGAAAAAACTTTCAAAGTTCATCCATAATAATATGGAAATTTATGACTTGTATATTAATCTAGCAAAACTGAACATTAGATGAACAATTTTAATTAACTATCGTTATCATGGTGATTAATATAGAGATTAATTTTTAACTGTATTTCGTACAAAAAACCAACTGGTGTATTTTTTTAGTTAAAAAATACACCTTCAGATACTAGGGTCTGAAAAAACGCCATACATTCCTCATTAACAAGGAATTGATGGTATTCAGGATAGCGCAAGGTTGATGTTTTGCATAAATATTGAACGAAATTGTTATAGTCTGGCGAAATAGTATACACGATGCCATTAACAAACAAATACGTTTGTTGTTCACCAACAAAGTACAATAATCGTGTGTTTAACGATTTATGGAAGGTTTTCTTGCGGTTTATTAAACGAGAGAGTTCTGAGCGGCGAATAGGCTCATCTAATGGTGTAGTGGTATTACCCGCTTTAGGTGTTGTTAAATATTTTCCTAACCACATTTGTAAAGCGTGCGTGTCTTGCGGTAATGCGTCCACCACAAAATCGATTAACTTGTCCATGTCGGTAGTGGTTAATTCGCCGGGATTTTGTGCAGGTGTATCGCGCTCGCTATCGTCAAAACGTTGGCATAAACGTGGGTCTTCGAGCATGGATTCCAGCAAGTTTTCCAGCATATCGGCTTGCGATGGTGCGCGAAAACCCACGGAATAAGTCATGCACTGATCCAACGCAACCCCGTAATGCGGCATATTGGGTGGTAGATAGAGCATATCACCTGCTTCCAGCACCCATTCGTGTTCATAACGAAAGTCGCGGATAATGCGCAAGTCTAAATCGGGTAGGAAGTTATCAGCCGTGACAGGCTGAGTGCTAATTTGCCAACGGCGTTTGCCTTGCCCTTGGATTAAAAACACATCGTATTCATCGACGTGGGGGCCGACTGAACCGCCTTCGACCGCAAAGCTAATCATTAAATCATCAATACGCCAATCGGGAATAAAGCGAAACGGGTCGAGCATCGCTTTTAATTCGGGCAAATGTTGGTCGGTATCATTGACCAATAATGTCCAATGCGTAGCGGGTAAATTGGCAAACTCGCTTTCATCAAACGCGCCGTGCCGCACTTCCCACGCTTCTTTGCCGCCTTTTTCCAGCACAATCCGTGCTGCGTCGGTTTCGCAGGCTAATCCAGCCAATTCGTCGGGCGTAATCGGCGATTTGAAATTGGGAAAGGCTTGGCGAATCAATAGCGGTTTTTTTTGCCAGTAGTCGCGCAGAAAGGTTTCGGTAGAAATATTACCAAACATGATGGGGTTTCCTCGTCTACTTACCCGTTACTGACACTGTAAAAGCCCCTGTGATGACACAGAGGCTTGTGGGTAAGTGATTAATCAGTTAGTTACGGCGTTAAATTGCTTTTGCCTGTGCTACGGCATTACCAATGTAAGTCGCAGGGGTCATGGCTAATAACTCATCTTTTGCCGCTTGTGGCATGTCCAATGCCGTCACAAATTCGCGCAAACGTTCGGGAGTAATGCGTTGCCCACGGGTTAAGGCTTTGAGCTTTTCGTAAGGTTGTTCAATTGCGTAACGGCGCATGACGGTTTGAATTGGCTCGGCTAATACTTCCCAGTTTGCATCCAAATCCGCACGGGTATTGGCTTCGTTGGCTTCGAGTTTGCCAATGCCTTTGAGTGCGGATTGGTACGCAATCATGCTGTGACCCAAGCCCACGCCCAGCGTGCGCAAGACGGTGGAGTCGGTTAAATCGCGTTGCCAGCGTGAAATCGGTAATTTTTGCGCCAAGTGCGTCATTAACGCATTGGCAATGCCGAGGTTGCCTTCCGCGTTTTCAAAGTCAATCGGGTTGACTTTGTGTGGCATGGTGGAAGAACCGACTTCGCCAGCCACCACTTTCTGTTTGAAGTGACCCAGTGCAATGTAACCCCACACGTCGCGGCAGAAGTCGATCAGAATGGTGTTGTAACGCGCCACTGCGTCGAAAACTTCGGCAATGTAATCGTGTGGTTCGATTTGAATGGTGTACGGATTCCACGTCAAACCCAATGACGTAACGAATTGTTCAGCAGTGGACTGCCAATCAATGTCAGGGTACGCGCTCAAATGTGCATTGTAGTTGCCTACCGCGCCATTGATTTTGCCTAAATATTCCGCTGCTTGGATTTGCTTTTGCTGACGTTGCAAACGGTAGGCAACGTTCGCCATTTCCTTACCCAATGTCGAAGGCGACGCAGGTTGACCGTGAGTGCGCGATAACAACGGAATCTCCGCGTAATCGTGTGCCAATTGGCGCATGGCTTGCGTGACTTTTGCCAATTCGGGTTGGATCACTTGTTCCATACCGCCTTTGAGCATTAACGCGTAAGACAGGTTATTAATGTCTTCGGAGGTACACGCGAAATGGATAAACTCGCTGACCGCTTCTAATTCGGCTTGTCCGGCGATTTTTTCCTTTAAATAGTATTCGACCGCTTTTACGTCGTGATTGGTGGTGCGCTCGATGGCTTTAATGCGCAGCGCGTCGCTTTCCGCAAAGTGACTGAGAATGCTTTCCAAAAACGCATTCGCTTGTGCAGAAAACGGCGGCACTTCGCCGATTTGCGGGTGGCTTGCCAGCATTTGCAACCAACGAATTTCCACCAACACGCGGTGGTAGATCAAACCATATTCACTAAACCACGGGCGCAATGCCTTGGTTTTGTCAGCGTAACGCCCATCGGTAGGGGAAAGAGCGGTAAGTGCAGAAAGTTCCATGCCGTATCCTGAGAACTGCGTTCAAAACGCGGCAGTTTACCGCAAAACGCCGTGCTTGGCAGTCTCGAATCGCATGATCGATAAAGCTCCTACAATGGGTGAAAAATTAATAATGAGCTATTTAAAATAAAATAAATCTATGATAAAAGGTTGTTGTATAAATCGCCAATTTATTTGCTGGGGCAGTGCAAACCATGAGTAATCAACCCATCGCGCATGTGCGTTTTCAGTACGGTATGTTAATGATTGTAGAGGTAATAAACCCTCACATGGCAGGTGGCTATGTTGCTAACTGATTGTTATGTGGCACATCAGCGTGAAAAAGATGGGGAAATTCAAACGGTAGCCCAACACTTATTGGGGGTGGCAAAAATCTCCAAAGTTGCAGCGAGTAAATTGGGGTTAGCAGAAGCTGGAGAATTGATGGGCTTACTGCATGACCTTGGCAAATACAGCAAAGAGTTTCAGGACTACATCAACTCAGCCCTTGGTAATATTGATCCAGATGAGGATGATTATGTGGATGCCAAGGGTAAAAAAGGTAAAGTAGATCACTCGACCGCTGGTGCACAAGCGATTTGGGATGTTCTATCATCGCAAGGGCAAGCACAATCTATCACGGCGCAAATTCTCGCGCTTTGTATCGTTTCTCACCACTCTGGTTTGATTGATTGTTTGGAGTCGAATAGTCAGACACCCGCTTGGGATAAATTTTCCCATCGGATGTGTAAGTCTGAAGACCGTGCCCACTTGCAGGAAGTCTTGTCAGTAATGGATGAAGCTATCCGACAACGTTTTCAGCAATTGATTACATCGTCCAGCTTACATGAATCCGTCATCGCTATGTTGATAAACATCGGTAAGCAAAACAAAGGCAGTGCGCTGACTGCCAGTTTTAAACAAGGCTTATTGGTTAGATTGCTATTCAGTTGCCTGATTGATGCTGATCGGGTGGATACGGCTGATTTTGAAAATCCAGTTGCCGCGCAAAAACGCTTGAATGGATGTTATGCTGGTTTTGATAAGCTGATTGCTCGATTGGAAACAAAACTCGCCAGCTTCACAGCGGATACGGATGTCAACAAAATCCGTCAACAGATTTCAGAGCATTGTTTGCAACGTGCTGTCAGCAAACCCAGTATTTTCACCTTATCTGTTCCCACAGGGGGCGGCAAGACATTAGCAAGCCTGCGCTTTGCTTTGAATCATGCCAAAATGCACGGTTTGGAACGGATCATTTACATTATTCCTTTTACATCCATCATTGACCAAAACGCGGAAGAAACTCGCAAAATTCTTGAGCCACAAGGCAGCGGTGATGAAGGCAATATCGTGCTGGAACACCATTCAAACCTCACACCTGAAGAGCAGACGTGGAAAACGAAAATTCTTTCGGAAAACTGGGATGCGCCTGTGGTTTACACCACGATGGTACAGTTCCTTGAAACGCTGTTTGGTTCGGGTACGCGTGGTGCACGGCGGATGCACCAGCTCTCTAAATCCGTACTGATTTTTGACGAGATTCAAACCTTACCGATCAATTGTGTTCACTTGTTTAATAATGCTATCCACTTTCTAGTCGATCACTGTGGTAGTTCAGTCGTGTTGTGTACAGCAACCCAGCCTTTATTGAATGAAGTTGATCCGAAAAAAGGTCGGATTGAACTTGCTCCTGACAGTGAAATGATGCCTGAGGTCAAAGAATTGTTTGCGGATTTACGGCGCGTTGAAGTCATTGACCAGCAGAAACCCAGCGGTTGGAGCTTCGATGAGGTAGCTGATCTTGCAGTGACTGAGTGTAGCGAGATGGGCAGTTGCTTAGTGATTGTGAATACCAAAAACGCAGCGAAAGAAGTATTCATACGTTGTAAAGAGCTAGCAGATATACCTGTTTTCCACTTAAGTACCAGCATGTGCCCAGCTCATAGAAAAGAAATCCTTGATGAAGTTCGTTCATTACTGAGTTCTGAGAAAAGTTTGCTTTGTATCAGTACCCAGTTAATTGAAGCGGGGGTGGATGTCGATTTTGGTGCGGTGATTCGTTTTACGGCAGGGCTGGATTCGATTGCACAAGCCGCCGGACGCTGCAACCGAAATGGTAAAAGACGCAATGCTGATGGTTCACTGAAGAAAGGGCGTGTCAGTATCGTGAATCCAGCCGATGAAAACCTCGATATGCTGCCTAGCATCAAGGAAGGTAAGCAGGTTACAGAACGCCTGTTAGGTGAGTTCAAAGAGAATCCTGAGCGGTTTGATAATGGCGATTTGATTGGTCCGACGGCGATGCAGTGGTATTTCCGTTACTACTTTTTTGAGCGACAGGCTGAAATGACCTACCCCGTCAAATCTATCGGTTGGGATGACAACTTGCTGGGATTGCTATCGAGCAATGAAAAGCTAGTTCAGAATTTCGCACGAAGCAAGAAAACTAAGCCAGCGATTTTCTTCAAGCAATCGTTCATGACCGCAGCTAAAGCGTTTAAAGCGATTGATGCGCCGACTCGTGGGATTGTCGTGCCATACGGTGAGCGTGGTAAAGAAATCAGAAACTTACTGTGTTCTCAATGCGCGGCTGACAAGCAGTTTGGATTGTTACGGGAGGCGCAGCAATACACCGTCAACGTTTTTCCACATGTATTAAGTGCATTAGTTGAGGAAAATGCCATTCATCATGTGCAAGAGGGTGTTGATATTTTGTATCTGATGAAACCAGAGTATTACAGCGAACATTTTGGGCTTGCAGACATCCCAACGAAAAAGGGAAAAAACTTTTATGACTTTTAGATCAAGAACCTACGAATTCAAAGTGTGGGGGCGATATGCCCTATTCACTGATCCTGTCACCAAAATTGGTGGGGAGAAATGTTCCTACCACATTCCCACCTATGAAGCCCTGAAAGGGGTGGCGAAGTCGATTTATTGGAAGCCGACACTTGTGTGGGTGATTGATGAGGTTAGGATTATCAAACCCATTCGTACTCAAACCAAAGGGACAAAGCCGCTTGTGTTTAGTGGTGGCAATACGTTAGCGATTTACACCTTTTTGGCTGAGGTGGAATACCAAGTTAGGGCGCATTTTGAGTGGAATTTACAACGTCCTGAGTTAGAAATGGATCGTAATGCAGCGAAGCATCAAGCAATGGCGGAACGCGCATTAAAACGTGGCGGACGGCAGGATATTTTTCTCGGTACGCGAGATTGTCAGGGCTATGTTGAGCCGTGTGATTTTGGTGCTGGGGTCGGGCATTACGATAGCATCGACGAGTTGGGCTTTGGCTTGATGTTCCACGGCTTTGATTACCCTGATGAAACGGGCATCAACGCATTACATGCTCGCTTTTGGTATCCAACCATGAAACAGGGTGTGATCAGTTTCGATAAACCAGAACAGTGCGAAATCAAAAAATATGTGCGTGAGATGGAGTCGAAGTCATTCAATCAGGGTGAAAACTTTTCGGTCTTAACCGATGAGGAGATTGAAGCATGAGCTGGTTACAAGAACTGTATGATACTTATGAAGAACGCAGCAAGGTAGCTGAATTTATTACAGGTGAGAATCCATTACTGCCGATTTGCCATACTATCCAGAATGCTCACATTGAAGTCGTCCTTGATGG
>CAZTUZ010000150.1:5302-6908 GCA_964617055.1 uncultured Thiothrix sp. | reverse complement strand
TATAATAATTATTCCTCACGGAGATTTGCTGGTTGCCCCCACCGTGGCATAACAGCGATAATACGCAGTTCTCAAACGTTTACCTAACGACGGAAACACGGATAACGCAGACAATGGCTGGCAAAATTTATATCGAAACCCACGGATGCCAAATGAATGAATACGATTCGGCAAAAATGCTCGACGTATTGCACCACGCGCAAGGCATGGAACTGACTGATGACCCTGCTCAGGCAGATGTGTTGTTAATGAATACTTGTTCGATCCGTGAAAAAGCGCAGGAAAAAGTCTTTTCCCAACTGGGTCGCTGGAAACAATTAAAAGATAAGAAACCACACATTGTCATTGGCGTGGGTGGCTGCGTTGCCAGTCAAGAAGGCGAAGCCTTACGCGAACGCGCCCCCGTGGTTGACATGGTATTTGGTCCACAAACCTTGCATCGTTTACCCGAAATGATTAAACAGGTGCAAACCGAACACAAACCTGTGGTGGATATTTCCTTCCCCGAAATTGAGAAATTCGACAATTTGCCCGAACCGCGTGCCGAAGGGCCTACCGCATTCGTGTCGATCATGGAAGGTTGCAGCAAATATTGCACGTTCTGTGTGGTGCCTTACACGCGTGGCGAAGAAATCTCTCGCCCCTTTGATGATGTAATCGCCGAAGTGGTGCAATTAGCCGCGCAAGGCGTGCGTGAAGTGAATTTGCTGGGGCAAAACGTCAATGCTTACCGTGGCAGAATGCACGATGGTTCGATTGCCGATTTAGCCTTACTAATTACCTATGTAGCAGCAATTGACGGTATTGACCGCATCCGCTTTACCACATCGCACCCGAATGAATTTGGTGACAACCTAATCCAAGTGTACGCAGATGTGCCGGAATTGGTCAGTCATTTGCATTTACCCGTGCAAAGCGGTTCAGATCGGATTCTTGCGGCGATGAAGCGTAATCACATGGCGATTGAATACAAATCCAAAATCCGTAAATTGCGTGCCATTCGCCCGAATCTTAGCCTGTCTTCGGATTTCATTATCGGTTTTCCTGGCGAAACGGAACGCGATTTTGATGACACCATGAAACTGATTGACGACATGGGCTTTGATACCAGTTTCAGCTTTATTTACAGCGCACGCCCTGGTACACCCGCCGCCAATTTACCGGATGATGTGTCACAAGAAGTCAAAAAAGTACGCTTACAACAATTACAAGCCAAGATTTTGGCACAAGCCAATGCAATTAGTCGCAATATGATTGGCACGGTACAGCGTGTGTTAGTGGAACGTCCGTCGAAAAAAGACCCGAACCAACTCGCCGGACGCACGGAAAATAATCGCGTGGTGAATTTTGACGGTCATGCGCGGTTGATTGGTAAATTCGTCGACTTACACATCACCGAAGCGTTACCTAATTCCTTGCGCGGTGTAGTAGTGGCGGTGGAAAGCGATGACGAGCACATGAAAATGCTGCCGATCACCTAGAATGACGTTGCGAGACTGGTTGCAGCCATGTACTGCAACCAATCGCATGTTGTGACTATTGATTACCGAATGGATTTTTGCCCAATACTTTCCATGCAGGACAGAATGAGAAATAGCCTGTTGCC
>CAZTUZ010000150.1:0-5292 GCA_964617055.1 uncultured Thiothrix sp. | reverse complement strand
TGCCAGCAAAATCAGCCCTAAGAACAACAGCCATTTGCTCATAAATAAACCTAGCAGTACCAGCACAGCACCTGCACCCAAACGCATACCGCGCTCTTTGCTGCCCATATTTTTTTCCATCTGACACCTCCGAAAAATCGTAAATTACGCTTTGTTAGGATTCATGTTAGCATCCACTCACTCAATCTTAGCAACAACCAAGCAGATTTCATGGAATTGCAACCCATTATTCGCAAAATCATTGCACAAGAATCATTATCTGCCGACGAAATGCGTCGCGCCATGCACACCATTATGACTGGACAAGCAACCCCTGCCCAGATTGGGGGCTTTTTAGTAGGGTTGAGAATGCGTGGCGAAACCGTTACCGAAATCAGTGCTGCGGCTCAAGTCATGCGTGAACTGTCCACTAAAGTCAGTGTGAATAACGAATACTTGGTCGACACTTGTGGTACAGGCGGGGATTCGTCGGGTACGTTTAATATTTCCACTGCCAGTGCTTTCGTTGCTGCCGCTGCCGGAGCGCGAGTAGCAAAACACGGTAATCGCTCTATTTCCAGTAAATCTGGCAGTGCTGATGTGTTAGAAGTGGCTGGGGTCAATCTTGCTATTACCCCTGATCAAGTCGCGCACTGCATTGAACAAATCGGGGTGGGCTTTTTATTTGCACAACGCCTTCACAGCGCAATGGGACACGCCAGCGCACCACGGCGCGAATTGGGCATTCGCACCATCTTTAATCTATTAGGTCCAATGGCAAACCCCGCTAACGCCCCCAATCAAGTATTAGGCGTATTCGCTAAAGAATGGGTTCGCCCAATGGCTGAGGTTCTGCAAACGCTAGGTAGCCGTCATGTGATGGTGGTTCACGCTGCCGATGGTTTGGATGAAATCAGCATTGCCACCCCGACTTTTGTCGCGGAACTCAAAGACGGTGCGATTCGTGAGTACACCATTCAGCCTGAGGATTTTGGTTTAGCGCACAGCAGCCTTGAAACCCTGCGCGTGAGCGATGCCGCCAGTAGTTATGCCTTGATTCAGCGTGTGTTTGCGGGTGAACAGGGTGCAGCACGGGATATTGTCTGCCTGAATGCAGGGGCTGCGATTTACGTCGCCGGATTAGCCGACTCACACGCGCAAGGCATTGCCAAAGCCCAACAAGCGATTGATTCTGGTGCAGCAGCACAACGCCTGCATGATTTAGTCGCTTTAACCAACCGTTTTAAAACCGCTTAAGACCGAGAACAACGATTGTGAGCACACCCGATATTTTACAAAAAATCCTGCAAACCAAGCGGGAAGAAATCACCAGCCGTTCTGCCATTACCAGCCTTGCACAATGGCGTGAACAAGCCGCTACTGCATCGCCCGTGCGCGGTTTTTTGCGCTTTCTACAAACCCAAGTCGCCTTGGGTCGCCCTGCGATCATTGCCGAAGTGAAAAAAGCTTCCCCCAGCAAAGGCGTGATTCGCGCTGATTTTGACCCTGTTGCCATTGCACAAAGTTACGCGCAAGCGGGGGCAGCGTGTTTATCGGTATTAACCGATGCGCAGTATTTCCAAGGGCATGAAAGCTATTTGCAAACCGCGCGGGCGGCGTGTGGGTTGCCTGTGATTCGCAAGGATTTCATTATTGACCCGTACCAAGTGTACGAAGCGCGAGCGATTGGGGCGGATTGCATTTTGCTGATTGTATCGGCATTGGATGATGCGCAATTGGCAGATTTATACGCACATGCCACGGGTTTAGGCATGGATGTGTTGATCGAAGTACACGACGGCGTGGAACTCGAACGCGCATTACGCTTAAACGCGCCGTTGATTGGTATCAATAACCGCAATTTGCGTACTTTCCACACCAGTTTGCATACCACCTTGGATTTGTTACCGAACGTACCGGATGATGTATTACTGGTGACGGAAAGTGGTATTCATACCCCTGCTGATGTGCAGTTAATGCGTGACCATAACGTCAATGCGTTTTTGGTGGGTGAGGCATTTATGCGAGCACCAGACCCTGGCGCGGAATTGCGTAAATTGTTTTTTAACGATGATGAATAAAGCGAGCGAATTAATTCATGTTTATGCATCCTCAACTTGATCCGGTTGCTTTGTCTTTGGGGCCACTCAAAGTGCATTGGTACGGATTAATGTATGTCATTGGCTTTTTAGGTTTCTTAATCCTTGGTAAATTGCGATCCAAAGAACCTAACAGCGTCATGAATCCCGATCGTGTCGACGATATGATGACGTGGGGCGCGTTGGGTGTGGTCGCGGGTGGACGCATTGGTTACATGCTGTTTTATAACCTAAAAGGTTTAATCAGTGACCCCATTTCGCTGTTCTACATTTGGGATGGCGGCATGAGCTTCCACGGCGGCTTAATCGGTGTGATCTTGGCAATGATTTTCTTAGCCAGAAAGTGGGGCTTAACCTTTTTCCAACTCAGTGATTTCGTCGCGCCACTCGTACCGATTGGCTTAGGTGCTGGGCGTATTGGCAACTTCATTAATGCCGAATTGTGGGGTCGTCACACAGATGTCGCGTGGGGCGTGGTGTTTCCGGCAGTGGATAATATTCCGCGTCACCCATCACAGTTGTATCAAGCCTTTTTGGAAGGTTTGGTACTATTTGTCTTGTTGAACTGGTTCAGAAAATTGTCGCCACCTGTCGGCGCGATTTCCGGTTTATTCTTGGTTGGTTACGGCTTCGCACGCATTTTTGTGGAATTTTTCCGTGAACCGGATGCACAAATCGGCTATCTCGCATGGGGCTGGCTGACTGAAGGTCAAGTATTGAGCGTACCAATGGTTTTACTCGGCACATTATTTATGTGGAATGCGTACCGCAAAGCAAAGGCAAGCGCATGAAACAGTATTTAGACCTGATGCGCCATGTCATGGAACACGGCATTAAGAAAGAAGACCGCACCGGAACAGGCACAGTTTCGGTGTTCGGCTACCAAATGCGCTTTAATTTAAATGATGGCTTTCCGCTGGTAACGACCAAAAAACTGCACCTGAAATCCATTATTCACGAATTGCTGTGGTTTTTAAAAGGTGACACCAATATTCGTTACCTCAAAGAAAACGGTGTAAGCATTTGGGATGAATGGGCAGACGCAGACGGCAATTTAGGCCCAGTTTATGGTTATCAATGGCGCAATTGGCCCACACCCGACGGGCGACACATTGACCAAATCGCCCAAGTGATTCAACAACTGAAAACCAACCCCGATTCACGACGTATCATTGTCAGCGCGTGGAACGTGGCGGATGTCGATAGCATGGCATTACCGCCGTGCCATGCGTTCTTCCAGTTTTACGTCGCGGATGGCAAATTATCCTGCCAATTGTACCAACGCAGTGCGGATATTTTCCTCGGCGTACCGTTCAATATCGCCTCTTACGCCCTGCTCACCATGATGGTGGCGCAAGTGACCGGACTGAAATTGGGCGATTTCGTTCACACGCTGGGTGATGCGCATTTGTACCTCAACCATTTGGAACAAGCCCAACTGCAAGTGGCGCGTGAACCGTATCCTTTGCCACAGATGCGGATCAATCCGACAGTAACGGATTTGTTTGACTTCACTTACGATGACTTTGAACTGGTCGATTACCAACATCACGCACACATCAAAGCCCCCATCGCGGTTTAAATCCGCTTTCTGATAGCCCCTTCTCTAGCCCCTTCCTCACAAAACGAAGGGGTTAAGGTTGCGTAGCAGAAACCCGTTCAGCCCCTGTCGCAAATCCTGTATAAGGTCGCTTGTAAGGTGCATGGAACGCCAGCACAATATCCTGCTTTGGCACACCACATTCCACTAATTCATTAGCGACACCGCCTTCTGTACCATCATGTTGAATCCAGATTTGTCCATTTTTTATATCAATGTGCAGTAGCGAACCGTGGAAACGGTCATATTCCTTCCAACCTACCGTCATCAACTGGTAACGATCCCGCGCTGTATCAAACAACAACTCCATTTCCACGTCACCATAAGCAGGTTTGAATTGTGCATAATGTTCAAGAATTTGGCGGACATAGTGACGATAACGTTCTATTTTTTCCATACAACAATCTCCTCACGTTCAGGATGGAATACTAACAATTTAACCTGATGCCGCTGTGTAGCCAATTGCGCAAATGGCAATAAAAAAAATTGTTTGTAAGCATCATGCGGCACGGCAAGGTATAACTCCCGTTGCTGATCAGTTTCCTCTAGTGCCAAGCGGTAATTCAAAAATTGTCCTAACGCAGTATGAAACTCTGATACTAATGACGTAGACAAAAAACATTTGATCTCAACCGCAATACGTTGTCCAGATCGTTCTGCTGCCAATAATTGTTCAGCACCCAAATCAATATACAGATCAATTCCCCCAACAGGGACAGGTAACGGATCGTGTGTAATGATCCAACCGTCTTTTTGTAAAGCGGTAACAACAGCATGATGGAAGAGATCTCTGGCTGGCATTCAGGGTGATTCCATGCAACGTTTGAAACATTGCATTATACCCACAATTGACAACCCCAATTCACAACCTTTACGGCGTTAGCACGAAATCATCCAAGTACACTTGTTGATCGGTACGCGGTGCCCATTGTGCGCCACTGCCGCCGAAGAATACCGAGAACAAAAACCGTTCGATTTTCAAATCATCACCCAACTGAAAGCGTAAATCGCGCTTATCCAACACTTGTTTACCATTTAACCATGTTGTGATTGCACCATTGCTTTGTCCGGCGGTATTGAGGCGCACTTGGGTTTTGATTTGATACCATTTGCCGCGCTCAACAGGTGGCGCGTCCCACATGAAAAAGTCGCCGAAGTTAATGCGCTGATCGACGTGGTAAACATACTGCCCTAACGCGCCGGATTTATCCCACATCACGCGCACGCTCCAACCGTCGCGTCCATTCGGTTTTACCCCGCCAGTCCGTGCATTATTGCTGCCGATACCAGGGAGTTTGCCGCCGAGAACAAAATCAAAATTATCAGGGAATTTCACCCAATACGAATAAGTCAGGGTGTCGAGTTGTGCGCCAATGTGCGGCTTCCAATTGGCGCACGCACCACCGTTTTCAGGGCAACCGGAACGCCCTTTTAACAAATTAACACGCAAACTTTTACCATCACCATTGCGCGAACCTGCGCCATCCACCACGCTGACATTATTTAAACCCATGTTCCAACCAGGGCAATTCCAATCGCGGAAGAAATCTTTTTGTGCATACGCCCCCACGCTGTCTTGTTCAAAACTAATGCTCATGGGTTTGCCAGCGGTTA
>CAZTUZ010000149.1:5511-6932 GCA_964617055.1 uncultured Thiothrix sp. | reverse complement strand
CCGTGTTGAAATCACCCCTATTAAATAAAGGAAGCCATCGACTATGTTTCATGATATTACCAGTCGTTATGACTTAACCAACGCCAGCTTAGAAGTGATTATCATGCTCGGTGTTTCCTTCCTGCTGGGTTTCTTGTTTTGTTACTTCCGTAATCGTCCTGATCACGATGAGGAGTAAAACATGAATCAAAGCAATCCTGATTACACGTTTGGTATTGCCAGTTTAGAAATTGCCCTACTTTGTTTAGGGTGTTTCTTGCTGGGCATGCTATTGTGTTGGCTGCTACGGAAAATGGGAATTTGCTGTCGCCAGTCATCTTATACTGATGAATCAATGGCTTGGGAACGCAATGAAAGCACGACCAATACTGATTTATCATGGGATAAACCACGCGCTAAACGTGAATTTCCAACGCCATCAACGTCGGGAAGCTTTACCGCTGACATCAACACGTTATTGCGTGACAAAACGGCAGACACCACGACCACAAATGTAAGAAGTAGCACCAGTAATATCACCAGTATTACCAGCAGTATTGCTAACTCTACAATTGCTAGTCTTGGTAACGGCCGTAAAGATGATTTGAAAAAGCTGGAGGGCATTGGTCCAAAAATTGAAAAGTTGCTGAATAGTGCAGGTATTCAAAACTTTGATCAATTAGCGGCAATTACACCAGACCTATTAAAATCACTGTTAGATGCGGAAGGTGGACAGTTTAAGATGCACGACCCTAAAACATGGCCTTATCAAGCTGAATTAGCAGCAAAAGGCGAATGGGATCGCCTGAAAGACTATCAAAACCTTATTATTAGCGGGCGTGATATTTAATCCGCTAACTCACAAGACCGACTTAACTGTCGGTCTTTGCTTATTATCAGGTCGTCACGCTTTCGGGATCAAGGAATTAAAGATATGAATCATAATACAGCTACAGCATACACTTTCGAGATGGCCAGTCTTGAAATCATCTCCCTATTATTAGTTTCATTTATACTTGGGACACTCTTATGCTGGCTATTACGTCGCATGGGGATTTGTTGTCGCGTTAAACAAACCGAAAAAAGAACAACGCCACATACCACCTCGACACTGGTTACACGCCCTGCGGTCATTCCTAAAGAGAATGCACCCGTATCTGTTAAACCATCGCCTTCGACCATCGATGTGAAACCAGTAGATATTCCAACAGTTAAACCAAAATTAGTAAAAAAACCAATTGATTTTGATTGGTTATCCTCCTTTGATCCTCATAAACCTATTATGCGCTCTCCTGATAATACCATTGGGTTAGATACCAAGGCAGAGTTACCCAGTATCAATGTAAAAGCAGCAGAGATTAAAACACCCAGTCTAGTTCTTGCGACGACAGCGGCTGTTGCAGCGGCGGCGAAACCTGTTTCTGATTGGGTAGCGAATTTTG
>CAZTUZ010000149.1:0-5411 GCA_964617055.1 uncultured Thiothrix sp. | reverse complement strand
TGATTGGGTAGCGAATTTTGATCCTCACAAACCTATTGTGGATACAGATATTGATTTGCCTAAAGTCGACATTAAAGCTCCGACAATTGATTTGCCATCTATTGCCCCCTCTCTTCCCAAGTTGGAATTATCAGTTCCTGAAACAAATTCATTTGACCTACATCTACCTACCACTGATGTTGATATAAAAGTCACCGAGGTCGTCATTCCAGGGTCAGGCATCGCTGTTGGTGGTGCGGTCGCCACCATGTCAGCAAAGGACATCATTCCCTCAAATCCCGTCACTCCACCAAGTTCCACCCTCCCAACTGACGAGGCGCAACTTTCGTTACCTGAACTGCTTGTTGAAACGCCAACAACTGACAACAAAGTCACAATTGATCAATCTGCATACGATGATTGGTTGGCAAGCTTCGACCCACACCTCCCTATTGGTGGCGAAAAATCAACTCAATTCCCATCAATAAGCAACGAGTCGGATTCAGTTGGTTTGCCACACATCACTGTGACAACACCCACCTCAACCAAAACTGAACCTACTCATGGCAGCAAAGTGGCTGGTGGGCTATTTGGTGACTGGTTACACAAAGCCAAGGAAGCTGTTGAACAATTGAGTGAAAAGGCAGCTCCTGTCGCCAGCGAATTGCTCCACAAAGCCAAAGACCTGAGTGAGAAGGCCACACCTGTTGCTAATGATCTTCTGCACAAAGCCAAAGACACGGTAGAGCATTTGGGCGAGAAAGCGACCCCTATTGCAAATGACTTGTTACACAAAGCCAAAGAAGTCAGCCAAGAAATCTCCAACAAAGGTCTAAACAGCGCGACGTTATCCAGCATCGCCACCAAACTGTCCGCTCAAACAACCCATCACCGTGATGACTTCCAAAAACTGCTAGGTATTGATGTCATCATGGAAAATGTGTTGCACAAAATGGGGATTGTCACCTACCAACAACTGGCAAAAGCGTCCACTGATGAGCTACAACGTATTGTTGATGAAGCACACATTGCCATGAATGAAGTTGACTTTAAGCATTGGAGTACACAAGCGAAATTTGCTGCCGAAGGTGAATGGGAGAAACTGAAAGCTTACCAAGCACAATTCACTGCCAAACCGTAAACTTAACCATTCTCACTGAACCTAAACGAGAAAACCAGCCGCAAAGCTGGTTTTCTTGTGAACGGGAAAAAACCCTCTATTCCGAACGAAATGCACTTTGAATGTATTGCACCATTGAGGTTACGGTCAGTAACGTTGCAATGAATAAAGCGATTAAGCCAATGTCGCGAATAGCCAAACCCAACAGTGATCCTTGATTATAAAGCAGACAAACCAAAGCCAACATTTGCACAGCCGTTTTCACTTTCCCAATATAGGCCACCGCCACTTTACCTCGCGCCCCCACTTCCGCCATCCATTCGCGCAAAGCCGAAATCACAATTTCACGACTGATAATCACCGTAGTTGCCAGTGTTACCCAAAAGTCAGCTTCCCTCTCCACAATCAGAATCAGTGCTACCGCCACAATAAGCTTATCTGCCACAGGATCCAGAAACGCACCAAAGCGAGATTCTTGCTGCCACAAACGTGCTAAATAGCCATCTGCCCAGTCCGTAATGCCTGCCAATGCGAACACAACCGCTGTAGCCAACGAAGCCCACGGCTGTTGAAGGTAAAATAAAAAGATCATCAGTGGAATCAAAGCGATTCGCACCCATGTCAGCAAGACTGGCAGGTTGAATACCATATCAACTCTCTTCCCCGTTAAAAAAATCGTAAATTCGACGCGCCAGCTCAGTGCTAATTCCCGACACCTTTGCTAACTCTTCGACACTCGCGCGTTCAATGGCACGCAAACCGCCAAACTGTTTCAATAATACCTGCCGCCGCTTCACACCCAGCCCCACAATTTGTTCTAACGGAGATTGGGTACGCGCTTTTTGCCGACGTGCGCGATGCCCCGTAATCGCAAAGCGGTGCGCTTCATCACGAATTTGCTGAATCAGATGCAAGGCTTTGGAATTTTCGGGCAAAGAAAGACACTCATTACCTTGCTCTAAAATCAGGGTTTCCAAACCAGGCTTGCGTCCTTCACCCTTTGCCACACCGACAACATCGACACCACCAATTTGCAATGTGGTCAGAACATCTAAAGCCTGAGCGACCTGACCTCTACCACCATCAATAAACAAAATATCGGGTAGCTTACCATCTTCCACCGTTGCCCGTCGAAAACGGCGCGTCAAAGCCTGATGCATAGCGGCATAATCATCACCTGCCTGAATTCCCTCAATATTATAACGACGATACTCAGATTTTAATGCACCATTAGCATCGAAAACCACACACGAAGCCACCGTCGCTTCCCCCATCGTATGGCTAATATCAAAACATTCCATACGGGTTGGCAAGCTTTCTAGACCCAAAACATCCTGTAAATCCGCTAGACGTTGTTGCATCCCCGTTTTGGAAATCAGTTGCATGTGTAACGCTTGCTCAGCATTACGTTGTGCTAACTCCACCCACTTACTACGTTCACCGCGCTGGGGTTGACGAATCACCACCTTGCGCCCTTGTTTCAAGGTCAACATATCGGCTAATACATCAACGTCCTCTGGCATTAAGCCCACCAAAATATCGCCGGGTACATCGTGATTAAGGTAATACTGCGCAAGGAATGAACCAAGAATCTCTGCTGGTGTTTCATTCTGATTCGGCAAACTGGGGAAAAAGTTACGATTACCCAAATTATTCCCATTGCGGATGGTAAAAACTTGCACGCTGGCAATGCCCGATTCAACCTGAATCGCTACTACATCCACATTACCCTGACTACCGCTAACGTACTGCTGTTGCGAAATGTGGCGCAAACTGTCAATCAAATCACGGTATTCAGCGGCTTTCTCGAAATTTAGCGTTTGGGCGGCATGTTCCATTTGTTGCACCAAGTCATCTATCACGTCTTGGGTGCGACCTTGCAGGAATTGAATCGCGTGCTGAATGCTTTGCGCATACTCCGCTTTGGTAATCAAATCCACACACGGCGCACTACAGCGTTTGATCTGGTATTCCAAACACGGACGCGAACGGTTGGCAAAATAACTGTCTTCGCATTGCCGCGCCTTAAACAACTTTTTCATGAGATGCAGGGTTTGGCTAACCGCGCCAGAACTGGGATATGGGCCAAAATATTGCCCTGCTTCTTTGCGTGAACCACGGTAAAACTGAATGCGCGGAAAATCCTGCTGGGTGGAAATGAAAATGTACGGGTAGCCTTTGCCGTCTTTTAAGCGGATATTGTAGTGTGGTGAATGCTGTTTAATCAGGTTGCTTTCTAGCAATAGGGCTTCGGCTTCGGTATTGGTAATGGTGATTTCGACCTTACACACCTGCTTAACCATTGCGTAAATGCGTGAATTGGTCAGCGTGCCCCGAAAATAGCTGGCGAGGCGATTTTTCAAGTCTTTAGCTTTACCAACGTAAAGCACTTCGGCCTGATTACCCAACATGCGATAGACCCCCGGTTTGTGAGGGACAGTCTTCAGGAAATCCTGTGGATCAAAAGTGGTGGGTTCGCTATGCATGAGTTTATTTTGCCACAATCTTGCAGCGCTTAGGCAAGCATGAACACAAATCGTACCTGAAATGATTCACTTATCATTGTTTTCGAGCCGACCACACCATCTATGCTACACTGGCCTGGATGCTTTGATAAAATTAATATATGCAACCACCAATTAATACAAGTCACTACCATCACGAAACCAGTACCCTTGCTCCGTTGCCAACGGGATTGGAACATTTGCAACTCCCCTCACAACGCTGGCGATGGCTTTGGCGACTGCTCAAACGCCACCCGAAAACGGCAACTGCCCTCTACCTTGGGGTCAGCTTGGGCGTTTTCCTTCTCGCAGAACTGGCTAGACCTGCTTGGTTACTTCACCTGATACTCGCAAACTGTATTGGCCTGAGTGCCTGCCTGATTGGCTTATTGATTCGAGATAGCTTAAGTGACACCATCAAAAACCGTGACCAATTACAGAAAACGCTCCCCCTCATCTTATTAGGGGTGGCTCCCATTACCCGTTCACGATCAAAACTACCCTACGCCCTATACAGCAGCCAACAACCGGATTCCCCCGTTGCTCACGCGTTTCGCGCTTTGCACCGCAATATCCTGACCATAACGCAACACCAACCACTCACCACACTCAACATAACCAGTACCGATGCAAGTGAAGGCAAAAGTAGCACCACCGTTAATCTTGCTACCGTCTTCGCCCAATCAGGAACAAAAGTATTGTTGGTTGATGCTGATTTGCGCCGCCCCACCTTGCACCAACATTTAAAACTGCACAATACCAAAGGACTAGGGCATTACCTTGCCGAACTTAGCACGTTAGAATCCGTCATCCAAACCACCGACATTGAACATTTGTTTTTTATCCCCGCAGGAGCGACAACACCTCATCCTGTGGAATTGTTATCTAGCGATCGCCTACAACAACTTGTCGATTACATCAAACAACCCGATAATGATTTTGACTTGTTGATTATCGACTCCCCTCCCGTCAAGGGACTAGCGGATACCATCATCATCAGCAACCGTACACAAGCAACCATCCTAGTAGCAGCGGCATACCAAACCCAGCGCACCATGCTACAGTCCATAGCCGAACGCCTCCAACAGCAAGGTAATGCAAATTTGATTGGAATGATTCTCACCAAATTTGAATAACGACTAATCCACATAAATGTGAATGAATTTTCGGCTCAAGCAAATTAATGGAGACAATAAATACAATTAGATAATGCTTTTAAAATTAACTCCTATACTAGAAACTGGCACTCGCCAGAACATAAATCTAGGAAACATTAAAAAGGAGTTCATTTTATGGGCGCAGAAGTCATGCAAATACTGATTATGCTGGGTATTGGTGCAGTTGCAGGCTGGTTGGCTGGTATCATCATGAAAGGCGTGGGTTTCGGGCTGATTGGCAATATCGTCGTAGGTATCGTCGGCTCTGTAATTGGCACGTTCGTTGGTGGCATATTATCCCCAGCTTTGGGTATTCACATTGGCAGCGACATTCTTGGCACACTCATTTGGGCAGTGATTGGCGCAGTCATCCTGCTGTTCATCATTGGCCTGTTTAAACGTGCTGCATAACAAATACCTCTAACACCACGACCTAACTAAGCGGACATGCACTCATGTATGTTCGCTTCTGAGAAGCGAAACAATGATATTTTTCTGAGTATTTTTCCGTTGAAATGAAGTTGAAACCCACCCAACAGCTTGGGATCGGCAAATCGGGGAAGCAACAGAAGATTTTACATGCTATTTGGTGATGTAATGGAGGCTGAGCCCGGAATCGAACCGAGGTACACGGATTTGCAATCCGGTGCA
>CAZTUZ010000148.1:0-7035 GCA_964617055.1 uncultured Thiothrix sp. | reverse complement strand
ATGCGGGGTTTGGTGATGTGTACGCTGCTAACGGGTATGTGTACGTTTCCAACTTAGGTGATGGCAAAATTTACAAAATTGACCCTGCACTTAGTGACCCGAATACCAGCTTTACCGCTGTGTATGATCATGGTTTAGACGGACGTACCGCAGCAGGGCTGTCTCCCATCGTGGATGCCGATAAGGGAAATGGTTGGAATTTTGTCGGCACATTAGGTGGACGGCGGGTGACTGCCTTGTTTGTTGATGGCACGAAATTATTCTATGGTGTGATGTGGCGCGATAATTCGGACATTCAATCTACTTGGTATAAAGATGGTACAGCGGCAAAAACAGCTTTTGACGCTAAAGCAACGAGCAGTAACTGGGCGATGCGTGGTGAGCTTTGGTCAGTGCAATTGGATGCGTCAGGTAATCCTATTGCGGGTACAGCGACATTATTGGTGGATCAGTCTTCATTAACCACGGATCGTGAAGATGCACCTATTGCAGACTTGACTATTAATAAAGATGGTAAATTGATTGTTGGCACAGCACCTTACAACTACTCGGGAATGCAAGCACAGCACTATGGCGGTGTGTTCGCATTGACTAAAAATAGTCTAGGGGCTTTCACTGTTCACGAGCCGTACACGGATATTCCAGATGGCGAAGGGAATGGTGCGTTGGATGCGTTTGCAGAACGGGTCTTGATTGGCGGTGAATACAATGTGCAAAACGGCAGAGCGTATGGTTTTGCTAACATTGCGCAGACTGGTACGGCAAACAACGACATTGCAGTGGGTGTTCCTGATACGACGACGGAGTTTTACAACAATTTTGGTACAACCTTTAATGGTTTAAGTAAAGGTTCAACGGGTGATATTGAATATTTGTGTTCTGACAGTTCGACCCCCGTCACGCAAAAAACCGATCTAAAACTGGCTAAAGTTGCCAGTAGTGTGGCAGCACAACGCGGTGAAACCGTGACGTTCACGCTCACATTGACCAATGAAAGCACTGTTGCAGCCACAGGGGTAAAAGTGGCGGATCATTTACCCAGCGGCTTGCAATTTGTCAGCGCAACGGGTGACGGCAGTTATGATGGAAATACTGGTATTTGGGATATTGGTGATGTAGCGGCCAGTGCTTCCAAAACATTGAACATAACGGTGCGTGTGCAATAAGTGATGAGTGAGCTGCTGGGGAAATTGCCCCCAGTGGCTACACCATTTTTGTTACGGTTGCTGATAACAGTTAAATAAATTACATTCCCCATAAAACCATACCTTTTATCTGATTGTCGTTTTGATACGAGGTAATATTCAGCGGAAATTTGGTTGACCTCTGCATAAATATTGACGGCTTATTCAATAAAAACAATGGTATTGGCTGGTAAACGTCAAATAATAATTGGGGTCTATATGTTGATAGGTATCAGGAGCAGTTTGTGGCAGACTGTGTTGATAACGGTTTTGTTATTAACATCATCACTTGCTTATGCAGATATTACGGGTACAGTTTTTCGCGATTTTAATGGTAATGGTACGAAGGATACCTATGAGCCTTTGACTCCGCGTGTCACTATTAATGCTTATAATGCCGCAGGCACGCTTTGCGCAACGGCAACGTCGACAGGGCTAAGCGCACCAAACTATACCTTGGCAGGGTGTGGAACGGATCAGGTACGGGTAGAGTTCATATTGCCGAATACGAGCAATGGTTGTGTGGCGGCAGCCGAAGATTTTGATGCATTAAGTGGCGGGGTATACGGCACATCTGTGCAGTTTGTTAAGGGGAATAGTTCTAATGTCAACTTTGCCCTTGCGCACCCTAAAGACTACAACACAGGGAGTGCGAGTGCTCGCGTATTTGTGCCGCGCTATGTGAATGGTGATCCTTTAGCTCAGGGAAGTACCTCGGGGGCGGCTGATTGGTTTTTAGGTTTCCCCTACGCCAATACAGGGTATACGCCAGTTAATCAAAATCTTGTTGGTACAACGATTGGTGCAACTTGGGGTGTCGCTTATAGCCCAAAAGCAGGTGTGTTGTTCACCTCCGCTTTATTAAAACGGCACAGTGGCTTGGGTACATTGGGTTCAGGTGGTATTTACATGTTGCGCCCGACGGCAACAAGTTTTAACGCTTCAGCCTTTTTTGATATGGATAACAACGCCTTTAACACCGCCGCTAACCCTGTAACTCGCACTCGTGCGGTGAATGGGGCTTATGGTGAAGGTGCAAGTTTTACCGTTAGCACTGGCACACAAGTGACATTTCTCGGTGCGACGGATACTGTTTCCAATGCACCGAAGGGGCTAGGGGTTATTGGTAGTAATACCGAACGCGGTTTACCCAAAATCGATAGCCCTAGTTATGATTCCGCTGCTTTTGATCAAGTAGGTAAAGTGGGGTTAGGTGATATTGACATCAGTGATGATGGCAAATACCTATTTGTTATGAACTTATACGCCCGCAAACTGTACCGTTTGGAATTGGATAATCCCACCAACCCGACGGCAGTGAATGCCATCAAAGCGATTGACCTACCAGCGGTGCAATGCACTAATGGCGTATCGCGTCCGTTTGCAGCTAAGTATTACCGCAATAAAGTTTATGTTGGTACGGTGTGTTCTGGTGAAAATAATGGTTCAAATGTCATTAATGGTGCATCAGACTTAAAAGCATATGTTTTCCAATTGGATGATCCTAAAAATACAGCCAGCTTTAGTAGCTCCCCTATTATTAGCCTGCCATTGAATTTCCAGCGTGGTCTTGCATCGACCGTTGGTGCTACTTCTAATCAGTGGTTTCCGTGGACGAATAAATCCAATAGTATCGCACCAGCAGGTGGGTTGAGTGTGGGACGACCGACTCCGATTTTATCCAATATCGATTTTAATGAGCGCGGTGATTTACTGTTGAGCTTTATGGATCGTACAGCGCATCAATACGGTGAACTGAATTATTGGAATTTAAATGCAGCAGGTGGGACGACAATGGGGCGTATTGCTGTCGGTGGTGATTTAATTATTGCAGGCACTGATTGTAATGGCGCGTATACGTTAGAAAATAATGGAAAATATACTTCAACCAATGGTGTGAACACAGGTTCAGGGGTGAGTAATACAGAAGGGTTCGGTGGTGGAGAGTTTTTTGCGGGTGACTTTTTATCTCCGTATCATCAGGAAGTCACGAAGGGGACAAGTATTGTTTTGTTAGGAACGGGCGAAACAATGACAACGGTTATGGACCCTCTGAGACTTTTTTCTGGCGGGGTGCGGCGTTTCTCCACTAATAATGCAAGCTATGGTTCGAGTTCATATGAGCTTTATAATTCAAGTAGTTATGGGGACTTCGCTAAGGCGAATGGTTTGGGTGAGCTGGAGTTATTAAGTGTGCCATCACCGATTGAGTTGGGTAACCGCGTTTGGTTTGATAGCAATAGTAATGGTATTCAGGATGCAAGCGAAGTAGGTATCGCGGGCGTTCAGGTAAAATTAACCTGTGGAGCAAATAGCGCGACAACAGTTACGGCTACTGATGGTACATATTTTTTTAGTAATATGACCAATGGTAATGCAAGTTTTATGAGTTCAGGTGTAGAATGCTCGATCAATATTCCAACAGGGCAGGCGGTACTGGCAAATTACACAATAACAAAACAGAATGCAGATAATATGACGGATAATAGTCCGCATACGGATATTCGTGATTCTGACGCAAATCATGCTGAGACCATCTATTTTACAGTGGGAAGTGCAGGCGAAAATAATCACGGTTTGGATATTGGTTATACGCCGTTTGTGGCTAAAGTGGATTTAAAGTTAGCTAAAACGGTCAGTATGCCCGATGCAAAACCGAATGAGATTGTGACCTATACCCTTAGTGTTACCAATGAAGGCACAACGGATGCTACGGGCGTAGAGGTATCAGAGACTTTACCGCCGCGATTGGTATACATAAGTGATGATGGTGCTGGTAGTTATGATGTGACATCTGGCATTTGGCAGATTGGTAACTTGGCAAAAGGAGAAACCAAAACGTTGCAACTCACGGTTAAAGTACAGTAATTTTTAGCTTAATCATAATAATACATAGAACGATAAAACAAACGAGAGTCCAATAATGAAAAAAATGAACAGCGCGAAAGCTTTATTATTAACATTTTGTGCGGTTGGGGTTTTAGCTGCGGCAAATCAATCGTGGGCTGATACTACCATTACCAACTGTGCGCAAGTTTCGGCGGCTGGGATCGTTGATACGGATTCCACGCCTGGGAATAAAGCCAGTGATGCCGACATTTTAGCGGCAGTAACAGGGGCAACTAATGAAGACGATGAAGCGTGTGCGCCATTGACCGTGCAATCTATCTTCGACTTAGGTGACGCGCCGGATACTTATGGTACAACGGGGGCAACTGCTGCGAAACACGAAATTGTTCCAGGTCTGTTGTTGGGTTCAAGCGTGGACGACGAGGCCGATGGTCAGCCTGATCCAGCCGCGCAATTGGATGGTGCGGATGAAGATGGTGTAAACATGCCTGCATTAACCGATGGTCAGTCCCTGACTTTAACGGTCAATGCCACCAATACTACCGACACTGATGCAACTGTCGGTTGTTGGATTGACTACGATGGTAATGGCACGTTCGACTCTGGCGAATTTGGTGGCGCAAGCGTACCAAAAGGTAGCACAACGGCTGCGATTTCCATTGTGATGCCTGCTGTTCCTGCCGATGCCAGCAGCAAACTGCCAAACGGCACTTATGCTCGTTGCCGTCTGAGCACTGATACCATCGCGGGCAATAACGCCATGAATGCGATGAGCAATGGTGAAGTTGAAGACTACAAAGTCACTATCGCTGCTGCACCAGTGTTTGACTTGGCATTGACTAAACGTCTGTCAGATAACCAAGCCACCAGCGTGAAAGCGGGTGAAACAGTCAAGTACACCATTGAAGTACGCAACCAAGGCACTGTCGAAGCGAAAGACGTTGTGGTTTCCGACTATATCCCAACGGGCTTGGTGCTGAATGATCCAAACTGGACGGCAAGTGGTTCGATTGCAACGCTGAATACCCCAATTGCTAGCTTGGCAGCGGGTGCAACCACAACGGTTGACATTAGCTTCACGGTTGATGCGGCGGCTACTGCGGGCGAGTTGACCAACACGGCTGAAATCAGCGCGGCGAAAGACAGCAGCGGTAATCCAGCGACTGACGTTGACTCCACAATGGATGCAAATGTTGGTAATGAAAAAGGTATCGTTGATGATGTAACCGACAATACTGGCGGTGACGAAGATGATAGCGACATTGCGAAAATCACCATTACGGTTGATCCAAAAACTGACGTTGAATTGCTGAAAACTGTCGCAGACGACAAAGGTCAAACCCTGACAACCGTTCGCCGTGGTACTACCGTGGTGTACACATTGACCGCGACCAACAAAGGTCCAGATGCGGCAACAGGTGTTGTGGTTAAAGACCAATTGCCTGCGGGTCTGACTTACGTCAGCGATGACAGCGCGGGTGCTTACGCTACAGCAAGCGGTCTGTGGACGATTGGTGATCTGGCTAATGGCGAAAGCAAAGTGTTGAAAATCACTGCAACAGTGAAATAATGCAGACACTTCTTCATTATCGTCATTAAAGCAAAATCAGGGAAAGCAGTATTCGGCTGCTTTCCTTGCATACCCATCTCCTTGCTGAAATAACAAAATAATAATGTTTTAGGGTGGCTAAGTATGTGCAAACCGCTGACACAAACCTATTGGCGTATATTGGGATTTGGTCTTGCAGCGTTCATGGGACAGTCTGTTGCTTATGCTGATATTTCCGGCAGAGTATTTCATGACTTCAATGGTAATGCTGCATTCGATACAGGCAATGGTTTTAATGAAATAGGTTTAGCTGGTATCACGGTAAAAGCCTACGATGACACTGATGCGCTTTCGAGTCCTTCTGCTACGGCGACTACTGCGGCAGATGGTGCTTATGTTTTAACAGGCTTGACGAGCGGGGAGAAATACCGCTTGGAGTTTTCATGGTCAGGTACTTGGTTAAAATCAGGTAAATCAGGAGGAACAACAGTACAGTTTACCAGCGATGGTGCAACGAATGCGGATGTCGCATTAGCTGACCCGCAAACGTACTGTCAGGTTGAACCCAAACTGGCGACTCCGCAATTCATTAATGGTGATCCAACAGCAGGGGGTACGGCTGCGACGCTATCCAGTTGGTTGATGTTTGATTATTCGAGTGCTGGTTCGTACTCCAATACAAGCACTATTTTGGCAACTGCTGCTGAGATGGGGAGCGTATGGGGGGAGGCTTATCAACGTTCAACCAAAACGTTATTCAGTGCCGCCACCGTTCGTCGTCACTCAGGTTTGGGCAAAATCGATGGTAAGACAACAACAGGTGGGATTTATAGTGTCAACCTAGCAAATGGTTCGACTTATGGCGCAACTCCTTGGTTGGATGTGAACACCTTATCTGGAGTAAACACCGGGGGAGACCCGCGTATTGAGGAAGGGAGTTCATTGCCAGCGGATAAAGAGGCACCTAGTCATGATGTGTTGGCATTTAGCGAAGTGGGGAAGCGCGGTTTAGGTGATATAGATATTTCCGCTGATGATAAAACGTTATATGCCGTGAATCTGTACCAACGTAGCTTGTTGTCGATTGATATTGCCTCAAAAAGTTTAAATACAGCTTTACCCATTCCTAATCCAGGTTGTGTAAATGATGATTATCGTCCGTGGGGATTGGCAGTACACCAAGGTAGTGTGTATGTAGGGATTGTGTGTTCTGCGGAAACATCGCGTAATGTCGCTGATTTACGCGCGTATGTGCAACGTGTGGATGGTAGTAGCTTCACAACGGTTTATGATTTTTCGCTGAATTATGATCGTTCCGATCTTGGTGGTGGTCTTGATGGTGACTGGCAACCTTGGGCCAGAACGTGGGCGGATACCCAATTTCCTGCGGGTGGCGGAGGGCCGATGGGGAGTGCCACTCCTATGCTGGCAGATATTGAATTTGATACAGAT
>CAZTUZ010000147.1:0-7081 GCA_964617055.1 uncultured Thiothrix sp. | reverse complement strand
CTTAGTGGATGATTATAAGGGTATTCTGGAGCAGGAAGTTTCTAGCTTTTTAGGCAATTCCGTTACCATCGGGCGTATTGAGGTTGATCGTGATAGCGAGTCACCGCGTTGGATTCTACATGATTTACAATTGACAGATCGCTCAGGTGATATTCCCATCCACATTCAAAAATTAGCTTTGGGTATTGATTGGGAGGAAAGTGTTCGTACCCTACGTTTACAACCTGCGGATATTCAGCTTGAAGGTGTGGAATTTATTTTGCAGCAAACAGAGCAGGGGATTCCAAATGTCCAAGGTTTAAGTTTTCCATTACCAGGGCAAAAAAATACAGCTTTAAATGTTGAGCGTCGTTCGCCCATTCGTGTCACGATTAATGGTGGTTTTGTGCATTGGATGGATAAAACATATCACCGTACTTTAACATTGAATGATCTACAGTTTATGGGGGAGTTTGCGCCTGATGAAATCACTGTGCAAGCTGATGCACTATTTCCCCCGCGTATTGGCGAATCTTTAGCAGTGGATGCTGCATTAAGGCGAGTTACTAATGGAGATGGAGCAGAGGACTGGGGGGGGATAATTAATGCGAGGACGCAGATTTTCAATCTCGCAGCATTGCCAGCACCACAATTAAAGACGTTGGGTTTAACATCAGGCTCTTTAACATTAGACACACAAATTAAAGCCGAAGTTGGTAAGCCACTACAAATTCAGGGCAAAGGTGAAATCACGCACTTAGGGTTAAGTGGTGGTGATCATGTTCCTGCTATTCAGGGAGTTAATGCAACATTCGTCGCGAATAATGCAGGCGGAAAAGTAGAGGTGGCATTAGAAAAAACGGAGGTTAATTATCCTCAGTGGTTTGAAAAGCCCATTCCAGTTGATGCATTGGCCGCAATATTGCATTGGGAGGTGAAAAATGACGGATGGAAATGGCAAATATCACAGTTAAATGTAAAGAACCGTGATATTACATTGCAGGGTAATGGTTTATTGGTATTGCCAACAACTAGCAAGCAGTTACTGAAACCCTATCTGGATTTGAATATGCAGTTCGCGACTGAGCGCAGAATTGATAATGTTCGTGATTATATACCGTCAATCCTTATTGATGGTACAGAGCAATGGCTAAAAAAAGCTATTGTCGCAGGAAATGTACCAAAGGGGGAGTTGATTTTTCAGGGTAATCCTAGTGACTTCCCTTTTAAAACTCAATCGGGTGTTTTTGATATTCGTTTTGATATTGAAGATGGGGTTTTAGCGTATTTGCCTGAGTGGCCGGAAGCGCGTGAAGTGGTCGGTGAATTGCGTTTTCATAATGAGGGTATGGCTGCGATTGAGAAGAATGCACGGATCATGGGGCTGGCGGTTAAAGGTGGAAAGGTCGATATTCCCGATATGATCGGTGAAACACATTTGTTATTGGATTTGCAAACGCAAGGTGCATTAGGTGAGCATTTAAATTACTTGCAGTCCACGCCTATTGGACATAGCCTGCGTGATTTTATGCAAATTGCTGAGTTTAAAGGGCAGTCGGATTTATCATTACAGTTGGATGTGCCGCTGGATGCCCCCATTTTTGATAAAAAAGGTGTAACGGTTAATGGCGAGGTCGTGTTACACGATAATCAGTTTACTATGCCGGAATATGAGCAATCGTTCAAAGCTTTGAATGGGCGAGTGCGTTTTAATCGCTATGGTGTTGAGGCTCAGGAGGTTGTTGGGCAATACCGTGGTCAGCCATTGCTGATGAGTACTAAAACTGACCCAAGTAAGCAAATGATTTATGTGAACTTGCAACAGGAAAATGAGCCAGCTTTGTTTCTACCAGAAAGTGTGAAACATTTGGCTAATTATATTCGTGGTAAAGCAGATATTTTTACTCAGCTTGAGTTGCCCGCTTTTGATTCTAAACTTGATAAGTCACAGGCATCATTGAAGTTGTCGTCATACAGTAATCTACAGGGTGTGGAAATTGCACTGCCTGCTCCTTTAGGAAAGCCCAGTAGCATGGCGCGTGATGCGGTGGTGCAATTAAATATTCCATTTAAAAGCCAAAGTGCATGGCAAACTCAAATTACTCTGACTGATTTAATGGTGTTGAATGCGAAAGTGCCACGGCAGTCACAAGAGCGAGCGGCAATTAGCATTGGTATTGGAAAAGATGCACCAAAGCTACCTGATGTGGGGGTCACGATTTCAGCACATTTGCCTTCATTAAATATTATGGATGTTTACCAGTTGGCGATGACTACATCACCTTTGGCGACAAGTAAAAAATCTCAAAAGGCAAACCCTACATCGACTTCACCACTGCCTTTGCATGTGGATTTGGCATTGGATGCTTTGCAATTAGGTCAACAAGATTTGGGTGACGCACGTTTAGTCGTGGAGAGTAATGAAGTATTGCGGGCAAATCTAGTCGCGCCTAAAGCACAAGCTAATGTGTATCTACCCATACGAGCTATGCACCAAGGACGGGTGAATTTGGCACTGCAAAGCGTGGATTTAGCGATGTTAGGCGTGGATATGGAGAAAAAAAATTCGGGTTTGAGCCACGGTTCTGCCGCAAAACAAGGGATGTCACCAGGGGATTTTCCGGCTTTGTTGGTAACTTGCCAAGAATGTCGTCAGGGTGATTTGGCGATCCAAACTTTAACACTCAACCTAGAAAAAGCGCGTAATGCGATGAATATCCGTGAGTTTACCATTAAAAATAACGACTTTACGTTGTCTTCGCGGCAAGGGCAGTGGTATCAGGGGGTCGATGGTAAATGTTATACCAATTTAACCGCACAAGCGGTGATCCCAAAACCAGGGCATCTGCTGGTGGACGATGCTGGCGAGGCGGGTTTTGAAGGGGGAGCACTACAAGCTTCAGCGCAACTGCATTGGGATGGTGCGCCGTTTGCGTTTAATTTAGCGAGTTTGTCAGGGAAAGCACAAATCACCATGGGAAAGGGCAATCTAACAGAAGTCGAGCCTGGTGTGGGGCGTTTATTAGGGTTATTGGACATTCAGCGTCTGCCTAGTCGATTCTCGCTGGATTTCCGTGACATGATAGGCAAGGGAATCGCCTTCGATGAGATTACAGGTACTTTCCAGTTGGATCATGGTGTGGTGCAAACACAAGATACCATCGTGAAAGCGGCGGCAATGGTAGCAGGTATTCAGGGTAAAACCGATTTGGTCAAACAAACCCATGATCAAACGGTGACAGTTATCCCGAATTTACGTTCCGCTTTACCCGTAGTGGGGGCTGCTGTTGGTGGAATCGGTGGTGGGGCGGTGGTTCTGTTGTTGAACTCGCTAACAGAGAAAGATGCTGCTGAAAAGTTGCGCTCATCGGGTGGTTTTCACTATCGTGTCACAGGGGATTGGAAAAACCCGACGGTGGAGGAGGTTAAAGCCCCGTCTGCCCAGACCGAGGTTGATGTTTTCAACCATTAAACACACAATGATCGTTATGTTTTAAATGACGGGGTGCTCAAAAATGGCATTAATTGCAGCATTACAAATGGCGGCAGGGCCGCAGGTACAAGCTAATCTCATGGAGGCGGGCAGACTCATTAAAGAAGCGGCTGACCGTGGCGCAAAATTGGTAGTGCTGCCAGAGAACTTTCCGATTATGGGTGTACAAGAGAATGATAAGCTCAAAGTTGCGGAAAATTTTGGCGAAGGTGTTATTCAATCGTTCATCAGTCAGCAGGCGAAAAAATACCGCGTTTGGATTGTCGCGGGCACGATTCCTTTGCGTTCTCTTGACCCAGCACGGGTTTATGCAGCCTCAATCCTGTATAATGACAATGGTGAAGTGGTAGCGCGTTACGACAAGGTACACCTGTTTGATGTCACTTTGAGTGAAAACCAAGAGGTCTATACCGAAAGCGATACAACCGTGGCAGGTGATCAGGTCGTTGTTGTTGACACACCTTTTGGGAAATTGGGGATGTCAGTGTGTTATGACCTGCGTTTTCCTGAGTTGTATCGGGCTTTGTCGGAGAAAGGGGCGCAGATTTTGGTTGTTCCTTCGGCTTTTACGGAAGTAACAGGCAAAGCACACTGGGAGGTTTTACTCCGTGCTCGCGCTATTGAGAATCTGTGTTATGTGGTGGCTGCCGGACAAGGTGGTTATCACGTTAATGGACGCACGACATACGGTCATAGCATGATTATTGATCACTGGGGACGAGTCCGAGGCGTATTAGAACGTGGCGCAGGTGTGGTAATAGTGGATGTCGACCTGACAGCTTTAGAACAAACTCGCAAGACCTTCCCTGTCTTATCCCACCGCATCCCGAAAGAACGCATGGCATAAAAGGATAGTAATGAAACAAGCAATTGATTTTGCCCGTGACGTGTTCTTCGCGCCAACGGGTTTGGCGGAACACCATTTGGATCAAGTGTTCAGCCAATTATTAACGCAAGAAACTACCATCGCCGATTTGTATTTCCAATCTTCGCGTTATGAAGCGTGGGGTTTGGAAGAAGGCATTATTAAAAGTGGTTCTTACAGCATTGAACAGGGCGTTGGTGTGCGCTCGGTGTGTGGTGAACAAACGGGTTTTGCTTACAGTGGCGAAATCAGTTTACCCGCGCTATTGGAATCCGCGAAAGCGGCGCGTGCCATTAGTCGTGCTGGGCAATCTGGGGCAGTGAAGGCGTGGCAAGTTAAAACGCCCAGCCGCGCTTTGTACGGCATGGATGACCCTTTAGCGTCGTTATCCGAGCAAGACAAAATCGCCTTTTTGCAGCAAATCGACAGCATTGCGCGTGCTACCAGCCCTTATGTACGGCAAGTCATGGCGAATATGGTGGCGGTACACGAAATCATTCTGGTGATTGATGAAAGCGGGCGCATGACGGCGGATGTTCGCCCCTTAGTGCGCACCAATGTTTCCGTGATTGTCGAACGTAACGGGCAAATGGAAAGCGCGACCGCAGGCGGTGGCGGGCGTTTCAACTTGGACTTTTTCACGACGGGTAATAAAGCGCAAGAATACGCCGAAGATGCCGTGCGTAAGGCTTTGATTAATCTTGATGCTGAAGCCGCACCCGCTGGTAGCATGACGGTGGTATTGGGTAATGGTTGGCCCGGTGTTTTACTGCACGAAGCGATTGGGCACGGTTTGGAAGGCGACTTTAACCGCAAAGGGACTTCCGCCTTTGCCGGACGTATTGGCGAACAAGTCGCCGCAAAAGGCATTACCGTGGTGGATGATGGCACACTTGACCAACGCCGTGGCTCATTAAGCGTGGACGACGAAGGCACGCAAACCCAATGCACTACCTTGATCGAAGACGGCATTCTCAAGGGTTATCTGTTTGACCGCCAAAATGCGGCTCTCATGGGTACACAATCCACGGGTAACGGTCGTCGTCAATCCTATTCGTGTTTACCAATGCCGCGCATGACCAACACTTACATGCGTGCTGGGGATTACGCGCCGGAAGAAATCATTGCTTCCGTGGATAAAGGCATTTACGCGGTGAATTTCTCTGGCGGTCAAGTCGACATTACCTCGGGTAAGTTCGTGTTCTCGACATCCGAAGCGTATTTGATTGAAAACGGTAAATTGGGCAAGCCGCTGAAAAACGCAACCTTAATCGGCAATGGTCCTGATGTACTGACCCGCGTGAGCATGGTGGGTAATGATCTGGCATTGGATAGTGGGATTGGCGTGTGCGGTAAAGACGGTCAGGGCGTTCCCGTTGGCGTGGGTCAGCCGACTTTGCGGGTGGATGGTTTAACCGTTGGCGGAACAGCGACAGCATAAGGATTCAGTATCATGATCGAGTTACAAGACCGTTTCGGCATTGCGACCGAGTTTCAGGCGATTGCCGACCACTTGTTGGATGAAGCAAAAGCTGCTGGAGCAACAGCGGCGGAAGTCGACGTTGATAAAGGCACAGGGCTATCCGTTGAAGTGCGCATGGGAACGGTGGATAAACTGCAATATCACCGTGATCAAGGCGTGAACCTCACCGTGTATTTCGGGCATCGTAAAGGTTCGGCATCAACGGGTGATTTTTCCAAACAAGCGTTGCAAGATACGTTGGATGCCGCGTGCCGCATTGCGCGTTACACCTCCGAAGACCCATTTAATGGTCTGGCAGATCGGGCATTAATGGCAACTGATTTTCCCAAATTGGATTTGTACCATCCGTGGGATTTGGATGCCGAACAAGCGATTGAGATGGCAACACACGCGGAAGCTGTGGCGCGTGAACACGACAAACGCATTACCAATAGTGAAGGCGCGTCAGTGGATAGTTATGCAGGCGTGAGTTTGTATGCCAATACGCACGACTTCATGGCTGTGCGTCACAGCACGCGCCATTCCATTAGTTGTGCGGTGGTGGCGCAAGAAGGCTCATCCATGCAGCGCGACCATTGGTATTCGGTGTCACGGGTGGCAAGCTATCTGGATTCGGCTGATACGGTGGGGGCGGAAGCCGCGCAGCGTGCGGTACGGCGGTTACATGCGCGTTCTTTATCCACCCGTGAAGCTCCGGTGTTATTCGTACCGCAACTGGCACGCGGTTTGATTGGCTCATTGGTAGGGGCGATCAGTGGTGGAGCGCAATACCGTAAGGCAACGTTTTTGTTGGATGCGTTAGGGCAACAAGTTTTCCCTGATTTTGTCCACTTGCGTGAAGACCCGTATCTGCGCCAAGGTTTGGGCAGTCGTTCTTACGATGCGGAAGGCGTGCAAACGCAACAACGTGACATTGTGCGTGATGGGATTATTCAAGGCTATTTCTTAGCCAGTTACAGTGCGCGTAAGTTGGGTATGCAGTCAACAGGTAGTGCCAGCGGTGCGACAAATTTATTATTGGAAGACACTGGCGTGAGTTTCGTTGATCTGATCCAGCAAATGGGTACAGGGTTAATGGTCACGGAATTGATTGGTAATGGTACGAACGGCATTACGGGGGATTACTCGCGTGGTGCAGTGGGTTACTGGATTGAAAATGGCATGATTATGCACCCTGTTGAAGAAGTTACCATTGCGGGTAACTTAAAATCCATGTTCAAAGGCATTGTTGGTATTGCCAATGACGTGGATACCCGTGGTA
>CAZTUZ010000146.1:0-7090 GCA_964617055.1 uncultured Thiothrix sp. | reverse complement strand
GATCTATCGCTGTGACTGGAGTTCAGACGTGTGCTCTTCCGATCTCATGCGGCAGGTGGAAGTCGAACCGATTGCTGCGAAGTTTGAGGAATGGGAGCGTGGTAATCGTGCGCAAACCGCTAAACTGCATGTGGTGGAACGGTGGCGTGAGCGTTTATTGAACGATGATAAAGCGATTGGTGCATTACTCGGCGAATACCCCGCTGCTGATGTGCAACACCTACGCACATTAATCCGTAATGCGCACAAGGAACAGGCTGCTAATAAACCACCGAAAAGCAGCCGTGAACTGTTCAAAGCGTTGCGCGATTTAATCGCTTAGTCGTATTCGGTGTCTTTCCAGATACGCAACACGGCAAACACATCGGCGGGGGTATGGGTTTCCCGCCCTGCGATGGCTTCGGCTTTGGCAATGACTTCAGGAATGTGGGTGCGTAAGAACGGGTTAGTCTCGAATTCGCGCCCTAATTCAAAAGGAACGGTAGCTTGTCCGGCTTCCAGTAAATCCCAACATGCTTCCAACCGCGCATTCAGGGCGGCGTTATCCGGTTCGACCCATTTGGCAAAGCCAATGTTGTCCACGGTATATTCGTGGGTGCAATACACGAGGGTTTCTGGCGGTAGTGCGGCAATGCGCTGTAAGGCGTTGTGTAAATCGTGCAATGTACCGTCGAACACTCGTCCACAACCGCAGCCGAATAAGGTATCGCCACTGAATAAGCAGCCTTCGCCGTAATAGGCAATGTGTCCGGCGGTATGTCCTGCGACATCCATGACCGCAAAGTTTAAACCTAATGCGTCAAGATTCACGGTCTGCCCTTCACCCAACGCACGGGTGAGGTGGGGAATCATTTCGCTGGCAGGGCCATAAACGGGTAGGTTGGGGTAGATTTCCAACAGTTTGCCAATGCCACCGACGTGATCGCGGTGGTGGTGCGTAATTAAAATAGCAATCGGTTCGAGTTGGTATTGCTGCAAAGCAGCTAAAACAGGCTGTGCGTCACCAGGGTCAACAATGGCGACGTGTTGGCGGGCTTCATTGGTAATCAACCAAATGTAATTATCATTGAAAGCGGGAACGGGGATTACCTGAATCATGGGGACACCTCATCAGCTTGTTCTGCACTTATAGTACTCATTATAACGCGCCTACTTCTATAATCGCATCTTTGATCAGCGATTGGGGTGGGTTTTCATGAGTATAGGTCAATTGTATGTGGTTTCTGCACCATCGGGCGCGGGTAAATCCAGTTTGTTGGCAGCCTTGCGTGAACGTTTACCACACTTGGCGGTATCGGTGTCGCATACCACGCGCCAGCCGCGAGCGGGTGAACAAAATGGCGTGCATTACCACTTTACTGATGTTGAGCAATTCCGTGAGCAAGTCGCGGCGGAACAGTTCTTGGAATACGCGCAAGTGTTCGACAATTTTTACGGTACAGCCCGCCAAACGGTTGATGCGTTATTAGCCGCTGGTAAAGACGTGATTTTGGAAATCGACTGGCAGGGGGCGCAGCAAGTGCGCGAGCGGGCGGATTCGGTGGTGAGCATTTTTATTCTGCCACCGAGTATTACGGCATTGAGCCAGCGTTTGCACGGACGTGGGCAAGACAGCGATGCGGTGATCCAACGGCGGATGCGGGATGCGCAAAGTGAAATGTCACATTACCCTGAATACGACTATGTGGTGGTGAACGATGACTTTGCCACGGCATTGGACGATTTATCCGCGATTTTCCGTAGCGAACGTTTGAAATTAGCCCGTCAGCAAACCACCCATCGCACTACGTTGGATGATTTGCTAACCGCGCAGGACTAAGGCTTAGCGCGAAGGATTGCCTCCACGTCCACCGCGATGCCGCGATGAGGGTACGCCTGCGGGTGGTTTGCCGCGTGGCGTGGGGCGACCTTGTAAACCAGCGCGTAAACCGGATGCCGTCGTGCGATTTTGTACCACGGGTTTGGCGGCAGATTTCGCACCTGTGCCGGAACGCTCAGCGGTTTGCCGTCCGTGGTGTGCGGGTTTATTGGGGGTAAATGTCGAACCGTCATCAAAGAACAAGCCGACGGATTCGTATAATTTCCGCAAGTCTTTGACTTCGAGTTCTTTGTGATGTCCAGTGCGTAAGTAACGCGGTAAGTCGATATTGCCGTAACGCACGCGAATCAAGCGGCTGACTTTGACCCCCTGCGATTCCCACAAACGGCGTACTTCACGGTTACGACCTTCGGCGAGTACAACGTGATACCAATGGTTCGCGCCTTCGCCACCCGCATCGATAATGCGTAAAAACGACGCTTTGCCGTCGTCCAGTTCCACGCCTTCTTGCAAGCGGATCAGCATTTCATTGTCGACTTCACCCAATACACGCACGGCGTATTCGCGTTCCACCTCGGAAGACGGGTGCATGAGTTTGTTGGCTAATTCGCCATCGGTGGTGAATAACAATAAACCGTCGGTGTTAATGTCGAGCCGTCCGATCATGATCCAGCGTCCGGCGCGAACCGTGGGCAGAGCTTCAAACACGGTTTTGCGCCCTTCGGGGTCGTGTTGCGTACAGACTTCACCTGCTGGTTTGTTGTACATCAACACTTTGGGGGTCGTATTGAGGCGCGATCCCAAATGCAAGCGTTGTCCGCGCACGGTGATTTGGTCGTGTTCATCGACGGCTTGCCCTGCGGTAGCGGGTTGACCGTTGACGAGGATTTCGCCTGCTGCAATCCAGCGTTCGATTTCACGCCGCGAGCCGTAGCCAGCGCGTGATAGGATTTTTTGAATACGTTCTTTCATGATGTTGGGCATTTCACAGCAGCGCAAGCCTTGCACGAGTCTTACGCTGTGCGGCGGGGATGCGATGGATTTATTGAGTAATGGTTTCGTTGGCAATGACCAAGATAGTTGCCGTTTGGTTGTAATGCCCTAATGAGCCGCCCAAGGTTGTGCCTTGTTCGCCAAAGGTATTAAAGCCAATCACAGGGACATTATCGCCCAATACGTCACGGAAAATATCCAGATCATTAAACGCCAAGCGGCATTTTAACAGATGGCGCAAGATGCAGTTAAATACAATTACTGCACCGATTTTTTTCGGGCTGCCTGCATCGCGGATAGCATCGTGTAACACTTGGCGGAAACTGTTCACCGCGTAATCGCGGTCGGTTGCCATGCGGATTAGATACGCATTGGTTGGCACTTCAGCGTAGAAGGTTAAACTGCCGTCAGCATTCGCATTCATGACGCTTTTAATCGTGTATTGCCCGAACACATCGGCGGATTTCACACCCATGGGATTGGCGGCAAAAATGTCGGGGGTGAGTTCCGTCACACCTAACAGGGCTTTCATGGCTTCGGTTGCAGGGCGGTGGTTGAGTTCGTACACCACGCGCCCTTGCGCTTTAGTAACGACCATGCCGTGTTCGGTGGGGTAATACGGATGCCCCATGCCTGTACCGATTTTCAATGCGCTGGTGATTAATGCCATTGTACCTGCATTTTGGTACACCCCATTGGCAAACTGGTAAGTGGTAGTACTGGATAAGTCATTGGCAGTAGAACCGCCGACGATTTGGCTGACTTTACCCGTTTCGTGCAGAATGCTGCGTAAGAAGGCTTCTTCCGCGCCGCTAGTACCATCGGGTAATACAATGCTCACAAACGGTTTCATGCGGGCATTATCGGCGGTATTTTTACTGCCCATTGCAATCGTCATCATTGACGTGACAGCGGGATTGGTTTTGACATTGCTATACGCTTGGATAGCCGCTTCACGTCCGGCAGCGGCAGCGTCTTGGGATAAACCTTGCCCAACACCCACACCGACGCTGAGGTACGAGCTTTGCAAGGTCATGATGACCACGCTATCCGCGCTGGGTTCGGGTAATAAACTGGAAAATTCCCCACACGTCGACCCGCCAATAATGGCGCACCGTTCGCCAACGTATTCGCGTACCGTTAAGTACACTTCCGTGGCATTTTGTTGGTAAGCACAAAAAACAATGGCTAAGCTGGGTTTAGCCGTGGTTTTCATGGCAGATTGAACCGCTTCAGCAGCGGTACGGGCGTGACCTAGCCCGACATGCAGAACACTCATGTGCGACTCCTCCAGTCGTAAGTCCGTGTACGACAAAAAATGATGTAACCGTGATGAATGTGTAGTCTAACGCTTAAAAGTTGACTCACTTAAAATGTTGGGGGTGTTATGTTCGCTTGTGTGAACAATAGGTTACACAGAAAAACATTCCGTAAGTCTAGTGATGGAAGCACAGCGCGGCAAGTACTGCATGAGATGTTATCATGCAGCACACTAGGGTTTTCCTATAAAAATTGCGGAATATCAATGCTTAGCGCAATTGGCGTAGCGGTATTTCACCGATAAGCGCGTAAGGCGACTAAGTTATGAGGGGCTGTTTCATCCAGAGTACCTAACAATGCGAGGGCTTCAGCGTCTTCATCCGCAGGAGTGCTTTCGCTGGCTTTGATAGGTGTGAGTGGCATATTGTGTGGTTGAGGATTAGGCGCGGCAGGATTGTGTGTTGTTTGTTCCGTTGCTGTTGTTGGCACTGTGTGAGTATCGTCGTTGAGGGTGTGTGCTGTTGTTGTGGTGCTCGGTTGGTATAAAGAGGCAGTAATGCCTTGTACAGCGACTTCTAAAGACGACAGTAAGACGCGGGCATTTTCCATGCCTTTGTGTAAGTCGCTGGACATTTGTTCGGTTAAGTCCAAGGTTTTGGCGATTCGTTCTACACGAATGTGGTCGATTTGTTCAAATTGTTCGTGAATCCGTCGTGACAGTTCATTGCTTTGCTCTTCGCGGCGGCGCATGGTTTCAACGTGCTGACGGCTTTCGTCTAAGCCAGATTTCAGTTCGTGGCGAGCGATGTCCGTATTTTGACGCAGGGAGGTCATGTGTTCTGTCGCTTGCGATTCGAGGCCTTCCATTTCAGTGGTGAATTTTAGGAAAATATTATCAGCATCTTGCTGATAACGTTGCATTTGTTCCAGTAAAACAGAAGAGTCTCGTAACATTTCTTCCAAACGTGAACGCACTTCGGCAGACAGTCGGGTGTTTTCTTGTTGTGACTGTGATTGTTGTTGGTGATGTTCGAGCAGGCGACGGGTAAAACCTTGCGCCATTTTCTCTTGCTCACGCAGACGTTGAATACTGTCGTCGACTTGGCTTAAGCCTTCATGCAGTTTGGTGCGTATTTTCTTGACGCTTTCCACGGAATCGCCAAGTTGTTCGTCCCAATAACCTTGTAAGTGTTGTAAACGGTCACCAAGCTGTGAGGAAATATCGTGCATTTCGTGTTCGGCGGTGGTGACACGTTCCAAAATACGCTCAGCTTGCTCAGCTTTAGCCTGTACAGCTTGGTAAGCGCGATTGCTTTGCTCGACTTGGCTGTTGAGTTGTTGTAAAAGCGTTTCGGTGTCTTGTGCTCCGTGCTGGGTGATTTCGAGCACTTCCGCAATGCGTTTGCGATCCTTTTCTGCTTGCAGGCGCATGACGCGCAATTGTTGTGCTTCACGATTATTGTTTGGTGCGAATAATAAGAACACTGCACCAAGTACTGCCAAGACGGCAATGATGATAATAAGCCAGTCAATGTAACCCAACATAGCATGAACCCCAGAATAAAATCAGTCGTTTGTTATAATATGGCATTGGACACACCCGCGTCGTGTCCGGTTCAATCAAAGGCAACAACTTACCGATTATTGAGCAAAATAAACGCCCGACCGGAAGGATGTAAACGTTGTGCCTGTATGCGTGCTGCTTCGCCTTCGCCAGTGTAAATTCCTATTTTTACCGTGCCTTTGTCTTCTGCGCGGCGATCCGTGGCAAGTAACAAACGCCACTCATGTTGCACGATTTTCCCTGTGTTGTCACGCAATGGCAATTCTGCCAGTAAAATAGAGCCGAAGGGAATCATGCTGGTGTCAACAGATGCCGTGTGTCCGGCAACGACAGGTAGCCCCGTCGCCCCACGCAGACCCTCTTTCACAGGGCGGAAAAACACAAATGACTGGCTAGAATTTAAGACTTCTTCCAATTTATTCGGATTCACCGCTAACCATTGTTGAATCGCCGCATTGGAAAGGTTGTCAGTGCGTAAGTAACCTTTTTCACGCATATACGCGCCAATACTGGTGTAAGGGTAATGATTTTTCCCCGCAAATCCTAGTAATACCGTACTGCCATTAGGGTATTGAATCAAGCCTGAACCCTGTACTTGCATGAAAAAGTAACCAATAGGATCGTTAGTCCAAGCTATTTCTAAACCTTGACCTTTCAACGCACCTTGCATGATTTCCCGTCTTGAGGGTAACGGGGCATTACCTGCGGGTTTGGCATAAATTGGGAAACGGTATTCCGGCGTTGGCGTTGCGCTGACCGTGAGCACAGGGGTGTAATGCCCGCCGTATTGCACTGGGGTTTTGGTACGCGGATCACCCAGAGCGTAAAAATCGAACTGATCCCCCAACGGTATGGCCGAGCCTGCTGGCGTATCAACCCATTGAATTAATTGGTCAACTGTGCGTAACAAACGCTCTTTGTCCAAGGGGCCACGGTATTCGGGTGCAGCCAAACGCGCAGCAGGGGTCGTGCGTAAAAACACACTCATGTCCACCAGTGCTTTGCGTAAATCGGGTGTTTTACGGATGCAATTTTCGTCAATGTGAATGGTCTTGCCTTGGATCTGTACATCACAAGCTTGTGGGACAGGGTTTGGTTGGGCAGCAACGCCTGATGCCATGACAATCAATGTACTTGCCAGCAGCATGATTTTCCAAAACATGCAACTCCCTCAATATCCGATAAAGTGCGCATTATTATCGGTGCATTGACGGGCAAATCCAAGTCACGATACAGGGTGACTTGGTTATTATTAAAAAATAATAGAAAATTTAGTTATTTTTATAGTCTTGCTAAACGTGCTAGTGCATTGGGTTTGCGCAACACCATAAAAACGCGGTGCGTACCAGAAATCGCGTAGGCGCGTGCTTCACCGTTTTCACCTAACCCCGTATACAGGTCAAAACGCCCATTAGATCGGAAGAGCACACGTCTGAACTCCAGTCACTAATGCG
>CAZTUZ010000145.1:0-7111 GCA_964617055.1 uncultured Thiothrix sp. | reverse complement strand
GTGAGTGGAAAGAATAATGCCGTGATCCTCGCCTAACTCACGGATCAAACCACGAATTTCCAAGATTTGAATGGGGTCTAACCCAACAGTCGGCTCATCCAAAATCACCACCGCAGGGTTGTGCAGAATCGCCTGCGCAATCCCAACCCGCTGTCGATAGCCTTTGGATAAATTTCCGATCAAACGCTTACCCACCTGTTCCAAACCACAACGCAAACTGGCACGATCTACCACAGCTTTGCTTTGTTTATGTGGGACATTGCGTAACTTAGCGCAATAGTGCAGAAACTCTAGCACCGTTAGATCACGATACACCGGAGGCTGTTCAGGCAAGTAGCCGATTTGCTGTTTAGCGCGTAATGGCTCATCCAACAAATCCACTCCTGCGACACGGATTTCCCCCGCACTCGGTGCGAGATTTCCGGTTAGCATTTGTATGGTCGTTGATTTACCCGCACCATTTGGCCCCAATAACCCTAAAACTTCACCTTTCTTTAGGTGGATGTTCAAACCTTGTACAGCACAATGTTCGTTGTAAAAACGTGATAACCCCGTTGCTGCCAGTAACTCAGTACCAGAGCACGAAGGGAGAGAACTACTCATATTACCAGCCCTTATAGTTGCTAGCGTACAAATCCAGCAAACATATTTAAAATTTTGTTTGGCAAGCCAAAATATATTCTATAGTAATTTAGATTGATGTTTCGATTATATCGAATAGACTGCACAGAGCGTAACCACAGAAACATTACTAAACACTTACTAATCTTGCGTAGTAGTGTGGTGTATAGAGACTATTGAGTAATCTTTTAGTGGGATTGAATTTTCGTGGCTATTACATACACTGATCAGTCGCAAGATAGTGTGAATCTTAACGAGCATCACATCTTGTTGTTTTTAGTGTGTGTAATGATGTTAGTACAGGACTAGCAGGGCTTTCAGAGGGACATATTGCATGAATACGATCATTGATCGCAGTTGGTTTCTATTAACCAGCAAACCGCAAAAAGATGAGTTAGCAGAGCTTCACCTGCGTAATCAAGGGTATGAAGTTTATCGACCATTGGCAAAACGCCTGCGTCAACGACGGGGCAAAATGGTGGCTACTATCGAGTCGTTGTTTCCACGCTATTTGTTTATCCATCTGGATTCTGGGGTGTATGATAATTGGGCACCAATCCGTTCTACCAAGGGCGTACATGGCTTTGTACGATTCGGAGTCGACCCAGCCCCCGTCCCATTGAGCTTAATCGCAAACTTACAAGCGCAAGAATCCCTGCTCGGTGAGCGAGCAGTTGACCTTGATCGCTTCCATAATGGTGATAAGGTGCAAATCACCGATGGCCCATTTCACGGTCTGGAAGCTATCTTCCAGAAGTACGACGGCAATGAACGAGTCGTTGTGTTATTGAACATTTTGCATAAACAAACCAAGCTCGCGCTATCCCCTGTACAGTTACGCGCGGCTTAACCTAATGGTTAAGCATTCGCCCACCATCAACAGCAATCACTTGGCCTGTTACATACGCGGCATCGCGTACTAGATACAAAACGGCCTTAGCAACATCTTCTGGACTGCCTTCACGTTTGAGGGCAGTCCGCGCGATGAGCTCTTCATGTAAATACTGATTCACTGGACTATCAGGGTACATAATCGCCCCCGGTGCTACCGCATTGACACGCACGGCTGGCGCAAATTCTCGTGCTAGGGATTGCGTCAACATCCATAAACCTGCCTTTGCCGCACAGTACGCAGGATAATTTTTCAATGGCCGAAAGCTATGAATATCCACCATGTTCACGACACAACCTTGCCGAGCTTGCAGATAGGGTACAGCAGCTTGTGCGAGGAATAAGGGCACTTTTAGGTTCGTACCCAGTAAATCGTCGAACTGTGCTTCGGTTAGCATCCCCACGGGGGTTGGGTAAAAAGTTGAAGCATTATTAATCAAGACATCCAGATGCCCATAGCACGCTGCCGCTTGCTCCACCAACGATGGCAATGCCGCTATTTGCATCAAATCACCTTGCAATAACTGACAAGAATCAGGGCGTTGTGCATTCAATCGCGCTTGGACAGTATGGGCTTCTTCCGCCGAACTGCGATAATGCAGCACAATATTCGCCCCCGCCGCGTGTAACACTTGCGCAGTCACCGCACCTAAACGCCGCGCCGCTCCGGTAATCAGCACAACCTTATCGGCTAATACATCCACATTTATTCCCTCAATTTTTTGATTAATAGTCGACGTTCATTTCTAATCAATATACCAGCATGATAATACGCATATTTTATTAACAAACTATAATAACGTTACATTACACCCATATATGAGGCTAATCCCATGCTGAACAAGCGTTCTCACTTATTTTCTTTAGGAAAAATACTGTTAATAGGTTGCAGTACAGCAACATTATTTCTAACAGCCACTACAGGCTTTGCCGCATCGCCACGCAATCTAACCAGTGATATTACATGGAATAGCGGTTATGCTGGTGTCAGTGACATTGCTGCGGCCTTCAACTACGCCCGTCGCCAAGAAGAACAACAACTGGGCTTAGCTGCTAATAAATTGGGTACACTGACCCTACCAACTCAAGCCGTTTGGAATACCCTAAACGACGATGCTAAGGCATTGTATCTGATCAATGCCGAACGTAAAGCGCGTGCTAACAGCACAACAGGGGTTATCGGCCTACCATTAGCAGGTATTGACTACAAATTGGATACCGTCGCACGCAACTATGCAAGTTTACTCCTGAATACCAATAGCACGGGGCATTACCAGCCTTCTGGAAACGCCAGCATTGACAATCCTTCCAATCGCATTAGTGCTCAGGTTGGCGCAAAATGCCAAGAGTTTATTTCACGCTCCGAAAACTTGGCCTATTTCTGGACATGGGGCACACAGCCTGTCAACGCTGATAGTATTCCACTCCCTATTGAACGCGCTATCTATGGCTGGATCTACAAAGATGCCAGTTCCGCCTGGGGACATCGCGAAGCCGTTTTGTTGCAAGACCAGACCCTACAACAACCCACTTCCGGCTGGGGCTTCCATAACAACAATGGTCTTAGCGGTCATGAAGGCTTCCTCGGCTTCCACAAGGTTGGTTCAACACAATACAAATACAAAGGGGCGACTTCCTACCCTTACCATTATGGCGTTGTGGTCGTGATGAACATCTTCGACCCTTTAAATGATGCTGCTGCAAAAACCGCAGGCTGCACTTACAATACCACCTTGCGCACCGAGAATTTGTTGCCTTCGTCAACACAAGCCAATAGCGCACCTGTGGCGTTGAATGATAGTTTAACGACCAGCTACAACGCTGCTAAAGCCATTGAACCAACCATGAATGACAGTGACCCTAATGGGCAAAAAATCACGGTAAGCGCAAATACTCAAGCTAAACAAGGCACTGTCTCTCGTGCGGGTAATCTCATTACCTACACACCCAAAAATGGTTACAGCGGAACAGATAGCTTCACCTATACCATCAGTGATACTCAAGGGGCAACGGCTACCGCGACGATTAATGTCACGGTTACACCATCTCAATAAAGGAGCTACATGCGTTTTACCCAAGCTTTACCCGCACCAACTGCGGAAGAAATCGCCCACAGTGCGCAACTGAGTGCGTGCATTCGTCAAACCATACATGATGCTGGAGGCAGTATTCCGTTCCGGCAATTCATGCACATGGCATTGTACGAACCAAGCTTGGGTTATTACGTTGCGGGTTTGCGCAAAATCGGTAAGGACGGTGACTTCGTCACCGCTCCTGAAATTTCACCACTATTTTCGCAATGCATCGCCAATCAATGCGCTCAGATTTTAAACGAACTCAGTGGCGGTGATATACTCGAATTGGGTGCAGGTAGTGGCATCATGGCGGCCGATATTTTAATACAGCTCGAAAAGCTCGAATGCCTACCACAACATTACTATATTCTCGATGTTAGCCCCGAACTGCGTGACCGCCAATTTCACACCTTACAGCGTAAAGTCCCACATTTATTAGAACGGGTAAAATGGTTGGATAGCTTACCTGCTCAACCATTACGCGGCGTAATCTTGGGCAACGAAGTACTGGATGCCATGCCCGTGGAATTATTCCGCATTGTCGATGGTGCAATGCATACCCTCAACGTTACCAGCCATGCGGACGGTTTCGCGCTAGTAAATGCCGCCGCTGCGCAAGCGTCGCCCTACCCTGATTTACCTGATGGTTATACATCCGAATACAATCCCGCCTTACCTGCGTGGTTACAAAGCATGGCGCAATGCCTCGCCGCTGGCGTGATTTTGCTGGTCGACTACGGCTACGAAGCCCGCGAGTATTACCACCCCGAACGCTCGCAAGGCACGTTGATTTGCCATTACCAACACCGCGTACACGATAACCCATTGATTTACGTTGGCTTGCAAGACATTACCGCCAGCGTGGATTTCACCGCTGTTGCCAATGCGGGTTTGGATGTGGGTTTGGAACTGTATGGTTACACCACACAAGCGATGTTTTTAGCCAGTAGCGGTTTAGAACAAGCCTTTATAAATGCGTTAAACACACACCCAGAACAACCATACGCACTCGCCCAGCAAGTTCGCTTACTCAGCCTTCCATCGGAAATGGGCGACCGTTTCAAGGTGATCGCCTTGGGGAAAGATTACCATTCGGCTTTACTTGGATTTCAACTCGATGATCGGCGTTATCGGCTGTAAGCCGTATCGCCTATAATCCATCCACCAAACATCACACCAAAGGATAAACATGGATATTTTGTTGCTAATAAAAGCCGCCATTATGGGCTTAGTGGAAGGCGCGACGGAATTTTTGCCCGTATCCAGTACTGGGCATTTGATTTTGACGGGTGATTTACTCAACTTCATGACACCGGAAAAGCGCGGCGTATTTGAAATCGCCATCCAATTGGGCGCGATTCTCGCCGTGGTCTGGGAATACCGCCAACGCTTTGTCAGCACCTTCTCAGGCATGGGGCGCGACCCAATCGCTAATCGGTTGATCATCAACTTAGCCATTGCCTTTTTACCATTGGCGGTATTGGGTTTAGCGTTCGGCAAAATCATTAAAGCGCATTTATTCGCCCCTGTTCCCGTAGCGATTGCCTTTATTGTCGGCGGCTTCATTATTTTGTGGGCGGAAAAACGTGAGCACAAAGTTACCGTTCCCACCGTTGACGACATTCGCCCACTCGACGCACTGAAGTTGGGTTTAGCACAAGCGGTCGCACTGATTCCAGGAACGTCTCGCTCTGGCGCAACCATTATCGGCGGCTTATTCTTTGGCCTATCACGCAAAGCAGCAGCGGAATTTTCCTTCTTTCTCGCTGTGCCCACATTGGGGATTGCATCGGTGAAAGAAATGATCGAATCCCGCCACTTATTCAGCATGGCTGATCTCGGCGCGTGGGCGGTTGGTTTCATTTTTGCGTTTATTAGCGCGATGATTGCCGTTCGTGCTTTAATCCGTTACGTCAGTAACCACGACTTCACCGTGTTTGCGTGGTATCGCATTGCCTTCGGTATTGTCGTTTTGATTACCGCCTACACCGGATTGGTGGAATGGTCTGTCCACTAATCGCGTAAAGCATCAGCACGGGGTTGTGGTGTTGTCAACCACTGCAACCCTTTGCGCATGGCTTTACCCGCCGGAATTTCCCAGTAAAAATGCGTGAAATGCGAATACACCAACACAATCACAGCGGTTAAAACAAAAATCGTTTCCGGTGTCATGCCGTTTTTCAGTGCCAAATGCCGCAGCACCATAATCACCACCAAGTGATTCAAATACACCGAATACGAAATATCCCCCAAATAGGACAATCGCCGTAATTGTTGGCTGATCCACCCACTTTCCAGCGCGAATAATGCCACCATAAATACCGCGATGTACGGCACGAATACATCCAAACTTGCCGGACGGGTCGGGTAACTCCACACCAATGCCAACGCGATAACCACGCACACGATTTCCAACACTGTGCCAAAACGTGTTAAGCGCGAATCATCACGGTAATAACGATACAAACGGTATGCCACAATCCCCAACATAAACGAAGCCATGCCGCGCACTAAACCGCCATTAATAAAACCGTACTCGTTTTCATTATGGATATTCAAATTGCCGTGATGAATAAACAGCATAATGAAACTGAGTGTCGCCAATAAAAACAATACACTACTGCGAGTTTGGCGCGTAATCATCACGATAAACAGGATATTGACGAAAAATTCCACCGATACCGACCACGAAGGGTAATTCCACGTCAAACCGTGCGGATTCAGCCCAATATTGTGCGTCATGGTCAAGTTTTGCAAAAACGTGAATAATGTGCCATCGGGGAAGTCCGGCATTACCCGATACATTAACCAATGCACCAAAGTAAACACTAACAATGTCAACACATGCAGCGGGTATAACCGCGCAATTCGATGATTAATAAAGGTTAATGTCGAAACTGCTTGATCAGCATACCAATAACGGTGAGTGAGAATAAAACCACTCAACACCAAGAAAAAGTCCACCGCCAAATAACCCATGCCACCCAATACATGGAAATACACCACCCACCACGCCGCCACGCCGCGCAACGCATCCAACGCCAAAAACCGCTGCCCACTGCTTATTTGTATCATGCTTAAACCCTTTTATCACAACAGTCTTAACGCGCCGCCTGCTGTCAGTTTTATTAAATCGTTATTATTGACGTAATTGTTGAACTGCCGCTAATGATAGACCTGCAATCCGCGCAATTTCCGCTTCGGGAAGCACGCCTAATTGCAATAACTGTTGCGCCATTTCGCGGGCTTTTTTGAGTTCACCTTGTTCAATACCTTTTTCGATGCCGCGCTTTTCGGCTTTGTCCCATTCTTCGCGGCGCAATTCCTCTTCGCTGTATTCGTCTTTCATTCGTGCGTGGTCGGCGGGCGTGAGGCTGCTTTTTTCAATGCAGGCGAAGATTTTTTGCACCGACGGCTTGTGATAAACACTGGTATCCACTTGTTCATCCAAGCTGTCGTTGATGGCTAACATCCATTCGCGCCATGCTTCGGGGGTTTCGTCGTTGAGGTATTTCGGGCACAGG
>CAZTUZ010000144.1:0-7160 GCA_964617055.1 uncultured Thiothrix sp. | reverse complement strand
ACATGTTTGCATTCAAGCCGTTGACGTGTTCGTATTCACCACGCACGCCCCAGTGGTCATTGATTTTGTATTCCGCACCTGCGCCAAGCGATAAATCCACACCGTCGGAGTCAATGTCTTTGCTAACAGTGCTGTTACTTGCACCCACATTTTTGACAGCGACTGTGGTGGTTTTTTCCCAAGATGTTACCCCCATCTTGCCGAAGACGCTGAGTTCGTCAGTTACTGGGGTGCTGGCAACACCGGAAACGCCAAAACCTTTGGCGGATGTTTCAACAGAGGCGGGGTTGGCAACGTTGTTGATGCCAGCAATGACAGGGACTGTTGCATCGGTAGTGGCTTTACCGTAGTTGGTGTATGAGCCTTCGACTGCCAAATTGGGTGCTACTTTGTAGCCTGCAAACACTTTCCATGCGCTACTATCTTTGCAGTTGATGGATTGTACGACAGTAGAACCTGCGGTCTCATTGAGAGTGTCGATGGTGTCACTGGTAGCATCGCAGTTAGCATCACTGGATTGTCCAATGCTTGCACCACCATACATAGCCCCAGTGCTTTCTTCATCAGAGGAATCGCCAAAGAGAGAGCCACCAGCAAAAACTGATGAACTGGAAAGTGCGGCCATCGTAACCGCTAGAAGAACGGACTTATTCATAATGTTTAGCGACCTTTTATTGTTGTAATTAAGCAACCAGCTTGTATTTTATCCGGCTAATTGGTGCTAAACATTCTTTTCCGATAAATGGATGAGCCTAAAGCCGCCCAGACGCTGTGTCCGGTGCGGCTTGTGATCTGTGAGCAGATTTAGCTGGAGGGGCAGGCCGGACAAGCACTGGTGCCGCACGCGGAAGACGGTGCGGTATCATTGCTGGCAAGGTTTTTCTTACCACCAGATTTAAAGTCGGTTTCATACCAACCGCCACCGCTTAGGCGGAATGCCGCCGCGCTGACTTTTTTGCTTAAAGCAGGCTTTTGACATGCAGGGCAATCGGTTAAAGGCGCATCCGATAATTTTTGCAATGCTTCCAGTTCATGACCGCAAGAGCCACATTGATAGGCATAAATAGGCATGTTTCAGGCTACTCCGTGTATCTTTCTCGTGTATAGTCAGGAAAATCGACTCAATAATAGGGGTGTCATTACCCAAATTCAATGTGGAGGTCACGAAATCCCATGCGGAATGTGTTAATTACGGGTTGTTCGAGTGGTATTGGTTATTGTGTTGCTCATGGTTTGCGCAAACGTGGTTATCAGGTGTTTGCAACCGCACGAAAAACGGCAGATGTTGAACGTTTAGCGGCGGAAGATTTTAAAGCGATGCACTTGGATTTGGCTGACCCGCAAAGTGTGCAGGATGCGGTTCATGAGTTGATGTTGCGCACAAATGGTGAATTGTACGCGGTGTTTCATAATGGCGCGTTCGGGCAAGCGGGGGCGTTGGAGGATTTATCGCGTGAAGTGTTGGAACGCCAATTCGCGACCAATGTATTCGGTTGGCATCAATTAACGGTGGCGTTGTTGCCGTTATTGCGTCAGCGTAATGAAGGCCGCATTATTTACAATAGTTCGTTGTTGGGTTTTGTAGCATTACCGTTTCGTGGTGCGTATAACGCCAGTAAATACGCGGTCGAGGGGCTGGCGGATACCTTGCGTTTGGAATTAGCGGATACGGATATTAAAGTCTGCCTAATTGAGCCAGGCCCTATTACTAGTCGGTTTCGCGCTAATGCCCTGCAAAGTTTGCGTGAGAATGTGAACATTGCGCAAAGCGTGCATCGGGATAAATATCAAGGGGCGATTAAGCGTTTGGAAAAAGTAGGTCCCGCTGCACCTTTTACGCTACCGCCTGAAGCCGTGTTGGAGAAAGTGATTGCTGCATTAGAAAGCTCCCATCCACAGGAGCGGTATCGCGTGACATTTCCGAGTCATTTATTTTGGGTATTACGACGTTTATTGCCGACTCGTTGGTTGGATCGGTTGTTATTGCGTATTTCAAAATCAGAAAATAAATAGCGAGGTGAACGGTGAGTCAGACATTGGATTATCTATTTTTTAATTTAGTTGCCCAGCATCGATTTGAGGATTTTCTAGCAGAAAATGCCTTGCCGTATGCGCAATATAGCGAAAGTGTCACGGGAGCGATGGTGATTGCGGTTGAAGAGACTTTAGTGTCGCCTGCATTATGGGATGAATTGGATCAGCTTTATGACCAGTTACATGTGCAGGATCAAACCTTGTTGGAACAAAGTGTGAATGATCCTGACGGTAAGAATGTTGCGGGGATTTATCTGCAATTGGCGAGTGGTCAGTCGACAGTGGCAAAAGTCGCCCCAGAAATTGTGAATCGTATTTTAACTGTGTTGACAATGGATGAATTAAATCAGTTGGTGGAAGCGATTGTGCAAAGTGTGGAGAACCCTACGCAAGCCACACTCTGTCAGTTGTAAATCTCACAATATTCTTACATTGTTCTGACAATCTTCCGCTTTGGTTTGGACATAATAACCTTGAACAACTCATTAGGTGCGTGTTATGTCCAAGTCCTTTCCTTTTTTTCTTTCCTTTGCGTTGAGCGGCAGCGTGTGTGCAGCGGCGGAAAATACTGACTGGGCGTTATACGGTAACGATTACGCTAATCTACGTCACAGCGAATTAACGCAAATCAACCGCGACACGGTGGGCAAACTCAAGCTGGCGTGGGATTTTCACACGGGCAAAATCGGTGCGTTCCAAGCCAGCCCCGTGGTGGTCGATGGTGTGATGTACCTCAGCACCGCATTCAATGACGTGGTGGCTTTGGATGCGACTTCCGGCAAATTAATCTGGCGTTATCAGCACCAACTGATTACCGACAAAACTTGTTGTGGCCCTGCGAATCGCGGCGTGGCGGTAGCCGATGGTGTGGTTTATGAAGCAACTATCGACGGGCGATTAATCGCGCTGAAACAAGCCACGGGTGCAGTGCTGTGGGACATACCGATTCACGATGTCCGCATTAACCTGCAAGAAACCTTGAGCGGCGCGAAAGCGGTCATGGCGCAAAGTGATGTGGCAGCGAACGCGAAAAGCGTGGGTGGTACGGGGCACACGTTTAACATGGCTCCGCAAGTGTTCGGTGGCATGGTGTTTGTGGGCAGTACAGGCGCGGGTTACGGCTTGCATTTGGACGGCGACAAAGGCTTGCAAGTGATTGGGCAAGGCGATGGACGCACCGGATTACGCGGTTTCTTAGCGGCTTTTGACGCAAAAACGGGCAAGGAAATCTGGCGTTGGTACAGCGTTAGCGACGGGCAATGGGTTGGCGAATGGCGGCAAACCACCGCTGACGGCGTGCCATTAAACCGCGATATAACATGGGAAAAGCAACAGCACGCGAAATTTCCTGCAACGTGGCAACTCGGCGGCGGTTCGATCATGAGTACGCCCGCGCTTGATCCCGCCACTGGAACGCTGTTTTTTGGCACGGGCAATCCTGCACCGAACATGGACGATTCCACCCGCCCCGGCGACAATTTACACACCTCCAGCGTGGTCGCGTTGGATAGCAAAACGGGGCAATTGCGCTGGGCGTACCAAGAAGTACCGCATGATCGTTGGGGGTATGACGCTTCCAGCCCGCCGATTTTGTTCGATGCGAAAATCGATGGCAAAACCGTACCAGCGGTGGGGCAAGCGGGGAAAACAGGTTGGTTTTATGTGCTGGATCGCGCCACTGGTAAATTACTGTTAAAAACCGAAGCCTTTGTGCCGCAGTCGAATTTATTTGCTAACCCTACCGAACAAGGCGTGAAAATCGCGCCGTCGATTGCTGGCGGTAGCAATTGGTCGCCCGTAGCATTTAACCCTGCCGATAACAGTGTGTTTGTGGCGGGTATTCATTCCCCTGCGACCTATTACCGCAAAACCTTGCCGCCACCAACCGATAACAAACCTCAGCCGTGGCAGAGTTACAGTTACTTTGAGTTCGACCCTAACGACAAATACGGCTTATTGACCGCGCTGGATTTAACCACGGGTAAAAAGCGTTGGCAGTTTAAAACGCCGCATCCCTTACTCGGCGGTGTGTTGCACACGGCAGGCGGGTTGGTGTTTAGCGGTGAAGGTAGTGGCGAATTTTTCGCGCTGGACGAGCAAACGGGCAAAAAGCTGTGGTCGTACCAGCAAAATGCAGGCGTGAATGCGCCGCCCATGACTTATCAGGTTAATGGTAAGCAATACGTCGCGGTGGCAGCAGGTGGCAATAAGTTGTTTGGGTTTGCCGAAGGGGATGATTTGCTGGTGTTCGCTGTGGAGGAGGGAAAATGAAAACAGTTCAGCCGTGGTTATTGACGCTGCATTGGCTGTGGTTTTGCGGTTTATTGCTGATTGGCTTGGTGATGTTGTGGGATAACGGCATTTTACAGTTCATGTTTGCCACCGATAGCACTTATTTGTGCCCGTCGATGGTGTTGTTATTCCTACTGACGTGTTTGCATTGTGGGTATCGCAGCGTGTTTTTGGCACAGCAAACCCATGCGTTATGGGAGTGGCAAAACGGCAATACCACAGACGACAAGGCAGTGATCAGCCGTTATTTGCGCGAATTACGGGCGATTGCGAATCCACAGGAGAAGCAATTGACAGCAGAATTACTCAGCTCGCAATTGCGTGGGCAGCATGAAGTGGGCTGGTTTATTACAGGGGCGTTGATCAAGTTAGGGATGCTTGGCACGGTGATCGGTTTTGTGATGATGTTGGGTTCGATGACGCATTTGGATTCACTCGATATTGCTCAAGTGCAAACCCTGATGAGTAATATGACGCAGGGTATGAAAATTGCGCTGAATACCACGATTATCGGGTTAGTTGGCAGTATGTTGCTGGGGATTCAATACCTTGTGCTGGATCGTACTGCCGATAAGTTGGTGCTGGAAGCGATTCACGCCAGCGAGGTGGCGCATGGCTCTGTTTAAACGCCGCGATATGCAGGATGTCGACCCGTTTAGCGATTTGTTGTTTAACGCCTTACTTACCTTTACCTTTTTGTTTTTAATGGCGTTATTGCTGATGAATCCGCAAGCCAAAAGCGGGATTATCAACCCCAAGGCCGAGTTCATGATTACCGTGAGTTGGCCGGATAATACGCCTGATGACATTGATACTTGGGTGGAAGGGCCTGAAGGTAAAATGGTGTGGTATTCGCGCCCTCAAACGGGGTTGATGCACTTGGATCGTGATGATCGCGGTATGGCAAATGACATGCAACTCATTGATGGCAAGGAAATCATTAACCCTTTGAATCAGGAGGTGGTAACGATTCGTGGGCGACCACCGGGGGAATTTACCATCAATATTCATTATTACCGCAGTCAAACGCAGCGTCCTGTGCCTGTGACGGTGTATGTGGCGGAGGTGAATCCGACCTTGAAAGTGCTGCATTACGCTACCACAACCTTGGAGCGGGTGGGGGAGGAAAAAACGGCTGTGCGTTTTAGTATTACCCCTAGTGGGCAAATTACCAACATTAATACGCTACAAAAATCCATCGTGTTAGGAGGAAAACTATGAATGAAATGCTTACGTTATTGGTGGTGGCGTACATTTTCTTATTGGCGATGCTAGTGTTGGTGGTGACGCACGGGCGTTTGCATTGGTTGATTAAACTGGGCTTGGTAGTGTGTGCTGCGGGGTTTTATTGGGTTAGTTATCAGGGGTGGAAACAGGTGCAAGGTTGGCCTGCCTATACGTCGTTGCCGGATAAGTTCTTGTTGCATGCTTCGGTGATTGAAGAACCGAATCAGGAAAAAGGCACGAATGGACGTATTTTTATTTGGGCATCGAATCTCAATGGTAGCAAGCCGGATGGCGCACCGCGTGCTTACCAGATTGAGTACGGGCGTGAGGTGCATTCTGCGTTGCAGGATGCGTTGCGCAATCAGCGAAATGGCAATGTGCAAATCGGCACGAAAGAGCGTAAACACACCAGTGAAGATGGGGTGCAAACTAATGCGAAACAATTGAGTGATTTGAAGGATGATCTTAAGTTTAGCAATTTGCCTGATCCTGCACTGCCGGAGAAATAAGCATGAAACGTTGGTCTTGGATTTTGCTTTGCCTGCCATTGTTACACGCTTGTGGCAAACCCGCAGCGGATGATTATTTCCCATTGGATAACGGTTTACGCTGGGATTATCAGGTAACGATTACCCAGCCGCACCGTTCCGATAGTAAAACATTGATCATTGAAAATGTGGGAACGGAAAGGGTGAAGGATACGTTAACTACGGTACGGCGTACCAGTGATGGCACGGATTATTACTTGGCATACAGGGATGATGGTGTGTACCGTGTCGCCAAACGTACAATTGTGGAGGAATTGGCGCAACTGGATGAGTCACCACGCATGGTTTTGCCGGATAATCCGACTAGTGCATTGGGGAAAACGTGGTCGTCGATTACTATGCCGTACATGATTTTGCGGGTATTTGAAGGCGATGAGAATGCTAAAGCAGATGAGTGGCGTTTCCCCATGCAGTACAGTGTGAAGAGTGTCGATGCGACGGTGGATGTTCCGGCGGGGCATTTTACGCATTGTGTGTTGGTGGAGGGGCAAGCAGAGGTGTCGATGTACACCGACCCGCGTAAGGGTGAGACGGCGATTCCAATTACTACCCGCGAATGGTATGCGCCGTCGGTGGGGTTGGTGAAACTGGAACGCGATGAGCCGTTGAATACCGATGTGTTTAAAGGTGGGGCTTTGGTTATGGAGTTGACGAGCTTCGAGGATTGAGTGTGTTCAAACGCCATGTTGGTTGGTTATTGGTGATTTTATTGCCGTTGCTGGTGACGGGGTGGTTGGGTGTGCGTACTTTAACAGCGGAATATCAGACGTTGGCTTTGCAACGCCAGCAGTGGGAACGCCAGCAATTTACTACATTGGATGCGCAATTATTGGCGGGGTTGAATCAGTGGGTAGATGGTTTGCAATTATTAACCAAAACACTGAAAGCCGATTTGCCGAGTATTCGTTATCAGTTGCTGACGCATCCTGCGGTGGATGGAGTGTTGTTGTTGGATGGCGGCGGTGAACAGGTTTATCCGCCTGATGTGAATAATGCTTTGTTCCAAGAGCAGGAGTTGTTGCGTGGGGTTTCAGCAGCACGGATTTGGGCAGATCGTCC
>CAZTUZ010000143.1:0-7167 GCA_964617055.1 uncultured Thiothrix sp. | reverse complement strand
TTATTAATGGCTTGCTTACCTTACTTAGTTCATTTTTTACACTGATTTTTCTGACATTTGTTTTAGCTTATCTGCAATCCGGTATTGTGGATGGTTTGTTACGCTTTGCGCCGAAACGCCGAACCTCCTTAGTGATCTTGGTAGGTAGCTTATTTTTAAGTTTGGTTATTTCAGTGAGTGTATTTCTTGCACCGCAGGTGTATCAACAAGCGGCTGGGTTTGCACGAGGCTTTACCGTGTACATGCAGGGCATTGATCGCGCATTGATCGATTTGGCGAATCGTTACCCCTTTTTGCAGGAGGCTATTCCCGAATTAAAGGCTCAGAATCCCCCCATCAAACCGACTGCTAGTGCTGTGTCCGTGCCGAATTGGGCAGTAGTCGAACCGACGACAACCGTTACCCCACCAACACCAGCACCGTGGACTTTTCGGGACTCGCCAACGGGGAAATTGCTGACCATGCTAAGTGGACAAAGCGGTTCGTCAGCACATGGTGATGAACGTTTGAAAACCATGCTGGACTGGTTAGCAAATATCAGCCGACAGGCTGCTACCATGCTAACAACATTCTTACTGGCGTTTTTATTTGCCTTTTTGATTGTGCTGGATCTGCCGCATTTAGCGGCGAGTGTTCGGGATTTGGAAAACACACGCTTGCGATTCATTTATGTGGAGGCAGCACCTAATATTTATGAGTTTGCCAATGTGTTGGGAAATGCGATGCAGGCGCAGTTTTATATTGCTTGCGTGAATACCTTATTGACTGCTATTGGCGTGCATTTATTGGGCATGGGTGAGCACATAGCCTTTTTATCGGTTATTGTGTTTTTGTGTAGTTTTATTCCTGTTGTTGGCGTTTTTGTTAGTTCTGTCCCCATTTGCTTGATTGCATTGAATGTGGGAGGGGTAAGCCTCGTGTTCATGAATATTGTGATGATTACGGTCATTCACATGGTGGAAGGTTAGATCCTTAATCCATTGATTTATGGAGCTAGATTGCGTATTAACCCCGTGATAGTGTTAATGATTTTGACTGTTGGCGGTAAACTTTTTCATATTTGGGGATTGGTTCTGGGTGTTCCGGTTTGCATTTATTTATTTGGTCATGCAATTCGTTATGATTCACCGCCACCGCAACGCTTATCGGTGCTATAACCTGACAGCGTGAAATCGTGGTAAATGGATGGGGGTATGATAACACTACCACCCGTCTATTGGTTATTGTTCTGTGCTGTTCATCTGGCAAACTAGCCTTAAATAATAAAAATACGCAATCGTTAGGGCTAAAGAACAATAAGGAATTAATGATTTATGTCTCGTGTTCATCTCTTGCCTCTGAGTCTTTTGAGCTTGGTGTGCAGTTTAGCCGCGTCTCATGCGTCAGCGGGAGCGATGCTGGGTGCTTATGTGAATGATGATGGTTGGAAGACTACAGCCATTGATCAGTTTAATGGTGTAACCACAAAGCCCCTTGCTATTGTTAATGTATTTTCAAACTTTAGCCAAGATTGGGGGGCGCTTTCTGTGCAAACCTCTAATGTAGTGTCGCGCAATGCAACACCAATGATTACTTGGATGCCATCAGCATCGGATCGACCAGATGCGAACCTATTGGGCGAGATTACGAAAGGACAGTGGGATACCTACATCGATAATTGGATCAAAGGTCTAAAAGCTTGGCAGGCTACTTACCCTAGCATTAGCAAGCCCACCGTTTTATTACGTTTTGCGCATGAATTTAATGGGAATTGGTATCCGTGGGGCAATGACCCCAATGGCTTAAAGGCGGCGTGGCGTTACCTATATAGCCGTTTCAAAGCTGCAAATGTTACTAACGTTGAATGGGTTTGGTGTGCCAATAACACGAATATCGATAGCTATAACAATATCATGCTGTATTACCCAGGTGATGATGTGGTGCATTGGACTGGTATCGACGGCTATAACTGGGGCAGTAATTACAGCTTCAGCAGTTGGAAATCATTTGCTGAAACGTTCAGCTCGACTTATACCAAGCTAGCCACCAATTACCCAGCCAAGCCGATAATGATTGCTGAAGTGGCATCTGTTGAGCCTAGCGATGTGCCAAATCCTACGCTTGGTCAAGATGGTAATGACACTGACAATGGGCAAAGCAAGGAAGCATGGGTTCAAGACATGTATGCCCGTATTATCAATGAGTACCCAGCGATTCGTGGGGTTGCATGGTTCAATACCAATAAAGAGTTTAATTGGGCGTTGACCGAAAGTAACAATACAGGATTAGCGGCCTATAACGCAGCCGTAGTGAATAGTTACTACACAGGAATATTTACGCCGCTGACCACGACGACAACGACAACCAAGAGAACAACTAGTAAAAAAACAGCTACGGTTACAACGTCAAGTACTTTGGGGGTGAGCGCTGAATCTAGCATCGTGGATGAACCACTACCAGCATTTAATGAAGGGGTGCAACGTGCTTTAGCCTTTAGCCATTTACCTCCGGTTGTGGGGCAGGCGTTGTTAGAGCGCGAAGCACAAGGTTTTCGTCAATTAGCCCCCGAAGCCTTAAAAGCATTACGTTTCGCGCATACGGGTCAATAAATAACACCCTGCATTCGGGTGGCCTTGCCTTGAGTGTGCTTAAACCCCGCGCTACGTCAAAGTTCTGCCACCTGAATGGTGTGATGCAACGTTATATTGACTCATGTCAAACGCTCATTCGTTAATGTGTCCAAAATGAGCCGATGATAATGAAACTGATAAGTGAACGACCATGTTAGTGTTAGGTATTGGCAATATCCTGCTTCAGGATGATGGAATTGGCATCCATGTTCTGCGCTTCATGGAAAAGTATTTTTCAACCTTTCCTGATGTCCGTTATAAAAATGCCAGCATTCCCAACAGTCTGTTGATCAGGGAAATAGGGCAACACGATCATTTGTTAATCTTGGAGGCGGTAGCAATCCAAGCCACACCAGGGACATTGTGCTATTACGAAAATGAAGCAATGGATCGGTTACTTGATTACACACATCACACGCTACATGAAACCCACTTGCGAGATATACTGCACGAAAGCTACGAACGCAAAGCAGCACCTCGCCATCGTGCTTTGGTTGGAATACAGTATGGGAATGTTGCATGTGGATGCGAACCTAGTTCTTCAGTTAAGGCCAACATTCCATTGGCAGGACGCATGGCCGCAAACATTTTGCAAAAGTGGGAAGTAGAAGAGCATCCCCCTTGTCGTGTGCGAAAGACAGCCTCATTACGGTTGGTTGCAGGTTAGAATTTTTTTGGAATTTTGCAAAAAGTACTTGCCAAGTGACAGAAGCCTCTCTAGAATACGCGACTTCAACGCCGGCATAGCTCAGTTGGTAGAGCAACTGACTTGTAATCAGTAGGTCATCAGTTCGAATCCGATTGCCGGCACCAAATTAAAAGGCTTGCAGAGTGTACTTTGCGAGCCTTTGTTTTATCTGCTAAGTGATCGCATTGTCATCAGCATTGCGTTACAATGGCGGTTTCTTTCTGTTGACAATGTGTCAACACTTCGGGGGCGACTTGGCTTCGACGTGGATCACAAAGTCTGGGGAGCATGTAGTGGATGTGATGACCACTTAAACACTAGTCACAAACAATAGTCGCAAACGACGACTCTTTCGCTCTCGCTGCTTAATAACCAGCCGATAGCTGTCTGATCGATACTGTGCTTATGCAGTCCGAATTTTCAGGCATCATCCAATCATAAGATCGTGCGGGAGACTCGCCCAAGGTCAAACCACTAAACAGTATTGGGACAGCCTGTGAGCAGCCTGTCAGTCGGCGGCAATCGGGTTAAACAAAAGACGTGACTAAACATGTAGTGGCCTTCAGATGGAGGGTTTGCGGACGCGGGTTCAATTCCCGCCGCCTCCACCAACTCACTGTTTCATGCAGTATCATGGAATAACAAAAACCCCTTGCAGGCGGCAATCTGTAAGGGGTTTCTTGTTTCAGGGTGTTTCACACAGTAACACCACAGCGCACCGAAAAAGGGGTATATTTTCCGGTATATTCAGAAACACAGTGAGCTTATACCGTGAAATATCACCTTACCGATACCGCAATCAGAAACGCCAAACTATCACCCGATGGTAAGCAGAAAAAATACACCGATGGGGGTGGGCTGTACTTACTGGTGTTGAAGTCTGGTAAATACTGGCGTTATGACTACACCAACCCAACAACCAAAAAGAAGAAAACCTTAGCCCTTGGTGTTTACCCCGACGTTAGCCTAAAGCTGGCACGCGAACGCCACCAAGAGGCACGGGAATTATTAGCGCGTGGTGTTGACCCTTCCAGCTACAAGCAAGCCGTTAAAGCCGAACAAGAAGCCCTACACAAAAACAGCTTTGAGGCTGTGGCACGGGAATGGTTTGTGAAGTTCAAGCATCAGTGGGTAGCAAGCCATGCTGATAAGGTCATACGACGCTTAGAGCGTGACATTTTCCCTTGGTTGGGTAAACAGCCCATTACCACGATTGAGCCGCCGGACATTCTGGAATGCTTGCGCCGGATTGAGGAACGTGGCGCATTAGAAACAGCACACCGTGCTAAACAGAACATTGGGCAAGTGTTCCGTTATGCTGTTGCCACGGGCAGAGCGAAGCGCGACCAGACCACCGACCTGAAAGGCGCACTACCACCACCGAAGAAAAGCAACTTTGCAGCCATTACCGACCCCAAAGAGATCGGGGCATTGTTACGCGCAATGGATGATTACACGGGGGCGTTAGAAACCCGTACAGCCTTAAAGCTATCGGCTTACCTGTTCACCCGACCCAGTGAACTGCGACAAATGGAATGGAAAGAGCTAGACCTAGAATCAGCTTTGTGGAGTATCCCTGCCAATAAGATGAAGGCAGGCAAACAGCACTTAGTACCATTGGCTAAACAAGCCGTAGCCTTACTGGAAGAAATGCGCCCCCTGACCGGACACCTTGGTTATGTGTTCCCTTCACGCACGGATTCAAAGAAACCCATGAGTAACAACACCGTGCGGCAAGCCTTGCGACGTTTGGGCTATGACAACGACACCATGACAGCACATGGATTCAGAGCCTTAGCTAGTACGCGGCTTTATGAAATGGGCTACCACTCCGACCTGATAGAAAAGCAGCTTGCCCATACTGTTGGTAATGAAGTAAGACGGGCTTACGACCGTAGCCAGCACATAGAACAACGTACAACCATGATGCAGGAATGGGCTGATTACTTGGATAGCTTGCGCATGGGGGCGCAAATCATCCCCTTCAAAACAAGGGCGCGATAACCCACATTCACCACCACCAAGCCGGACACGTTCCGGCTTTTTTGTATCTGAATATGTCATTTTTACGGGTTACATGGGTTACACGGGTTACAACGTTGTTTTTAAAGGAAATGATGTGTAAATACCAATGGGAAGGGGAATGGCAAGCAGGTTACAGAACCACTAGAAAATGTAAATAATATTATATATATCAGTAAGTTAATCTCTATCTTTCCTACTCTTTCCCCCTTTGGATTCCCTTAAGCATGATTGCTTCCATTATTACGTTTTTTTCGGGTTACATGGGTTACACGGGTTACAATGTTGTTTTTATTGAGTTTTTACTATTGGTTGCACGGGTTACACACGGGTTACAGCGGTTACAGCTTTAGAATCAATGGGTTACTTATGGTTAAGCGCGTGATGTAACCCGATATTGGGGAATGGCAGGCAATTACGGCTAGAGTACGGCAAGGGTTCGGCTAGAGTTGTGTGATACGCAACCCGCACCACAACGCGGTTTTATTCGTTTTTCCGTTTTCAGATGTGATAGGCAGCACGACGGTTAGGGGTTTGGTATCTATTTACAAAGTCTATCAATTAATCACCTAAAGCTATAGGATAGCGAGCCATAACAGGGCTTTGAATTTGTTTTAAAAGGCAACCATAAGGGGGCGTAAATGGCTAATGTGGAATCCATCGACGGCAAAGGCGACAGGGATTTATTAGAGTGGGCAGAATGGGAGATAGAAAAAGTCGAGCGTTCTATGTTGGCAGTCAGTGCGGCAATGGGGCAAAGACCGGAAAGCACAAACGCCAGTATTCCAGATTCAGCATTAGACGGATTGCTGTGTGTTTTGATGGGTAACTTAAAGCAGTCACGGGAAGCCATTGGTAAAGTAATTGAACGTGGTTTCAATCACTGAACACCTTGGAAAGTGCGCCATGATCGGCGCATTTTCACGCTAATCCCGTGCCTTGTCTTGTCTGAGGATAACGAACACTTGTTTCTGTGATATTTGGTATTTAGCAGCTAACTCATTAGCTGAAAGGCTTTCAGCATCTTTCACCAGTGCCTTGTTTCTTTGCATCAGTGTATGCACTCTGTTTTGTGGTAGGTAGACTTGTTGTCCGCCAAATATCTTAGCCATTCGGATTACACCTTTTTCGGCGCACTGTTCAGCCGTGGCACTGGCTATTCCGGCTTCAAGCATTGTACTGACTAATAAAGCTTTGATGTCTTCAATCAGACCGCTGTGTTTAACTTCAAGCTCTTGGGTGGTTTTTCGTCCCATTGGATTACCTGCATGACCTATGTTTTTGTGTCGGCTATTTTGGACGATGCAGGTTTACCTTTGGAAATAACCGCCGTTAGTGGTTGATGGGAAGAAGCGGGACTATTAGGGATTATGTGGGATGAAATTTAAAAAACTTTTCTAAATTAACGCCATAACGTTACGCGCCTGATTGGGGCGTTTTTACCTTTAAGGTGAGGCGGGGAAGTCCAGCCAAGCCGCGAAAGTATTGCCCTAGTTCCCGTGAGTTGGGCAAGTCTGGCGTGGTGTACGTTTCACCAATTTTAATCCTTCCAACTTTCTGTTCAATCACGGGCGGTAAGTCTTGTATAGTCAGTTGTGCCAGTGGAATATGAAGTTGTGCTTCTCTGTTTTCGGTTCTGATGTCGCCACCGTAGAAGCAGCGGACGTGCCACAAGCTTGTATGTCCATCCTTAGCAACGGCAAACGACACCAGCTTATCGTATCTGGCTGTGGTGATCGGGCGGTATTGGTAGCGCATGTTGTTTACTCTAATTTTAAGTTAAGGCGTTATCGTGAAATAAGGGCTGGCGTTATTTCACTTTACCCACTTTGGGTGCAAACGTAGGTG
>CAZTUZ010000142.1:0-7234 GCA_964617055.1 uncultured Thiothrix sp. | reverse complement strand
TCTACACAGGCGAAGACACTCTTTCCCTACACGACGCTCTTCCGATCTCATTACCCAGAACAATATCGCCGTGACGATTGCGTAAGACTTCAATGCGTGTGCCAGAGCCAATGCCCATACCCAACAAGCGGATGCGTGTCGCATTATCCGTCTTGATGCTATGAACATGAGCAGATCGTGCTTCAGCAAGCCCCGCTAAAGGCTGCGTTGGGGTGAGTATCATGGTTTGGCTACCTCTATATGAAAATGATTCTCATAAATTTATAGCAGCGTTTACGAATCTTCAAGTAATACTGAACATTTTGGGGGGGAGTTTGTCTGAGATGTTGATGCAGCTCATGGTTTGATATTGCATCGGTCGTGGACTCCTCTTACTCTCCCCGTGATTGGTCGGGGAGAGGCTTTTCCACTCGCATGATGAGGGCTATTGTGAACCACAAACATTATTTACTAGCTGTCGCATTAATAACCGTTGTAGGTTGTGATCGGCTCGAAAAAGACGTGCTCAATGCACCAGCGGATAGCGAGCTGGATCGGTATGGTTTGGAAAATGTCAGGCTTGGTGATCAAAAACGTATCGCAAGTGCACCGTTAAACGCCTTACTCAATCAACCCATGCAATGCCAAAGCGGTGTGACGGGTGTGGGAAATACGCGCAAAGCCTTTGCCTTAGAAACCTGTCACGCAACCCCTAATAATGGCAATGTTGGGCAATTGTGGAATGAAAAACTGACCGATTTTAAAGCGGTATTTGTGGAAAACCAGTTGTGTAGTTTAGAGCTGCAATTACAAACAACGGGTAATTACGAAGCTTTGTACACTCAACATGGGCAAAAAATTCTCAACTTATTCGGTAAGCCGGACGACTCCTCCAGCAAAAGTGTGCGCTGGCAGCGTGAAGGCGATGAGGCCATTTTGCAAGATTTAGGTAATGGCAAAATCCGTTTAACAATCACTAATAAACAGGTAATGCTGGCTCTGCATCACACGGGTGAGTGATCTTTGCTATGATGCGTGGCGATCTTCACTTCTAATTGCACGGAAAGCCATGTCGCGCATTATCTTATTTAACAAGCCGTTTGATGTATTGTGTCAGTTCACTGACGGGCAAGGGCGCAAAACGCTGGCGGATTTTATTCCCGTACCGAATGTGTACGCCGCAGGACGCTTAGACCGCGATAGCGAAGGTTTGTTATTGCTCACGGATGATGGGCGTTTACAACACAAAATTGCGAATCCCAAACACAAAACCAACAAAACTTATTGGGTGCAAGTCGAAGGCGCACCCACCGATGCGGATTTGCAGCCCTTGCGTGATGGCGTAATGCTTAATGATGGCATGACACTGCCCGCGCAAGTGCAAATTATTGAACAGCCTACTTTGTTATGGGAACGTGTGCCACCGATTCGAGTGCGTAAATCCATTCCCGACACTTGGTTAGCCATTACTATTAGCGAAGGGCGTAATCGCCAAGTACGACGCATGACCGCAGCGGTAGGTTTCCCAACATTGCGGCTGATTCGGTATCGGATTGGTTCGTGGACGTTGGACGGTCTAAACAACGGCGAATGGCGGGACGTTTAGCCCCACCATTATCCATTGGTAATATTTATCTATCATTACAATCTTCGTACTATTTTTTACAACTAATATCTCTTTGCATTCCATCTTCAAAGTGCAAACGGCAGAGACCCGCACCGAGTATCTCAAACTTGATGATAACAGGAACTGGCTGTGCTGAACGTGCTGCAACGGAGTCTTTGATAGCAAATGAGGTATTGAATATCAAAGCGATAGCTAATACGACTTTCCACATAATCGCATACCTTTTTCAATGGTTACACACACTTAGTTGTGCAAAGCTCGCAAAATCTTTACACATCGGGAATTGTGAAATATTTGCAAGATAAAATCTGTGATAAAACGCTCATTTTTTGCAAAAAGTGTTAGGTTTTTTTGTGGGTTGATATGCTATTTTAATAACCAAGTGATGCAGCACGCTCAGTCCATTGCTTTCCTTGAAATTAGGTGAAACTTCGGCGTTCGTTGTACCATGTGGTTTCCGTTTTCTTTAGGTAATGAATGCTGTAACCCATGCTAGTTTTTTCTGATCTTTCTTTGCGGCGCGGTGTGAAACCGTTGCTGGAATCGGCTTCTGTTTCCATTCACCCTAGTCAGCGTGTGGGGGTGACAGGCGCGAATGGCGTGGGGAAATCCAGTTTATTTGCCCTGATTCGTGGTGAATTGTCGCCGGATACGGGGCATTTCAGTCTGCCACCGAGTTGGGTGATTGCCCACGTTAAGCAGGAAACGCCGTCGAGCGACCAAACCGCCTTGGATTACGCGCTGGAAGGCGACGCGGAATACGTCAGTTTGCGCACACAGTTGCAACACGCGGACGGGGCGCATTTGGGCGAATTGCACGCACGTTTGGATGCGATTAACGGTTACACCGCTGAAAGCCGTGCGGCAACGTTATTGCACGGTTTGGGGTTTAAGCCGGAGGAAATCCAGCGTCCGGTGAAAAGTTTTTCTGGTGGTTGGCGGATGCGTTTGAATCTGGCGCAAGCCTTGATGTGCCGTTCCGACCTCTTATTGCTCGACGAACCGACCAACCATTTGGATTTGGACGCGGTGATTTGGCTGCAAGATTGGCTGAAAAGTTACCGTGGTACGTTATTGCTGATTTCACATGACCGCGAGTTTTTGGACGCGATTTGCACGCACATTGCCCACATTGAACATTCGCGCATGACCTTGTACACGGGTAATTATTCGACGTTTGAAATCACCCGTGCGGAAAAACTCGCGCAACAACAAGCGGCTTACGAAAAGCAAAAGCGCGAACGTGAGCACATGCAAAAATACATTGACCGTTTCCGTGCGCAAGCCACCAAAGCGCGTCAGGCGCAAAGCCGTTTGAAAGCCTTGGAACGCATGGAAATGATTTCCGCCGCGCACGTCGATTCGCCGTTCAGTTTCAGTTTCAAAGACCCCGAAAAACTGCCGGATCGCTTGCTGCACGTCTTGAAAGCTCGGATCGGTTACGGTGAAAAAAGCATTATTGATCAGGTCGAATTGCAAATTTTACCCGGTGAACGCGTTGGTTTGATTGGGCCTAACGGCGCGGGGAAATCGACGCTGATTAAATTCCTTGCGGGTAAAATTTCCCCACAAGCGGGTTCGGCGTGGCAAGCGCAGGATTTGAAAATCGGCTATTTTGCCCAGCATCAGTTGGAACAGCTTAATCCCGAACAGTCCCCATTGCAGCATTTGCGTGAGTTGGATAAACAAGCGCGGGAACAAGATTTGCGCAATTACTTGGGCGGTTTTGCCTTCCAAGGGGTGCGTGTGGATGAAGCGGTTGCGCCGTTTTCGGGGGGCGAAAAAGCACGGTTGGCTTTGGCATTGCTGATTTACCAACGCCCGAATTTGTTGCTGCTCGACGAACCGACCAACCATTTGGATTTGGACATGCGTCTTGCCTTAAGCATGGCATTGCAAGCGTTCACGGGGGCGATGGTGATTGTGTCGCACGACCGCCACATGCTGAAAACCGTGACCGACAAACTGATTTTGGTCGACAGTGGCAAGGCTGCGGAATTTACAGGCGATTTGGACGATTATGCGGTGTGGTTGCAAAACCGTTTCCGTGCTGAAGAAGCGGCCAACAAACCCGCCGATGAAGCCGTTGCCGCGCACAGTGCCGCCGGACGCAAAGACCAACGCCGCGAATCCGCCGAAAAACGCAAACGCTTACAACCGCTTAAACAAAAAGTCGACAAGCTCGAAAAAGACATGGATAAGCTCAACCAGCGTAAAACCGCGTTGGAAGCGCAATTATCCGAACCCGACATTTACAGCGAAGCCCATAAAGCCAAGCTCAAACAGTTATTGTTGGACAAAAGCACGGTCGATGCGCAGCTAGAGGAAGTCGAATTGGCGTGGATGGAAGCCAGCGAAGCCTACGACACGGCAATGGCGGGGGATTAATCACACCGCCGCCCACAATTGGTATTGTTGCTCAGTCAGGTGCAATTGTTCGCACAAACTTTGTAAGCGCGGTAAGTCTTTATTGCCGCGCGCTAAATCCAGCGGAATATTCGGCACAGCACAGTGAATTTCGGTGAGCTGACGGGCTAAACGAATGGTGTCTTGATGCTGTTGAATCAAACCTTGTAAACGTTTCGCGCCTACGGTTTTCATTTGCCCGATTTCGGGAATGCGTGACAGTAAAATATCCACGGTGCTGAATTTGTTGAGTAATTTAGCCGCTGTTGCCATGCCAATGCCGGGCACGCCGGGGATATTGTCGGCGACATCTCCCGCAATGGCGAGTTGATCGGCGATTTGTGCAGGCCAAACCCCAAATTCGCGCTTGATTCCCCCCGTCGGTAAGGCGGCGCGCTTGCCATAATCCCACCACAGATCATTTTTTTCGACTAATTGCGCTAAGTCTTTATCGCCACTAATTATGTGGCAAGCAAAACCTTGGTGGCGGTAATGCTGCGCCCATGTGCCGATAATGTCGTCGGCTTCGTACTGCAAACTAGCGGCTTCCACCAATCCTAGTGCGCGTAAAAAGTCGCGGCATAATTGAAACTGGTATTTCAGTTCGTCGGGGGCGGCGGGGCGATTGGCTTTGTAATCGGGGTAAATGTGTTTACGCACCGAGGTTAAACGGCTGGTATCGAACGCAAAGGCAATGTGTTGTGGTTGTTCGGTATTTAGCAATGGGTACACAAATCGCAAAAAGCCGAGCACGGCATTAATCGGATTGCCAGCGGTATCCACGGGAGCGGTTTGGTGAACAAACCACGGGCGAAACACATAAATACTGGCATCAATCAACCAAACGGGTATTGTAGACATGGTTATATGACGGTGAAGTAAAGGATTCTGGACTATAAATCAGTAAGACATAGAAATGCACGCTTTGCGATTTTATGTCAGAATTTCGGCAAATTGCTGGACGTAAGGAGTGGTTATGCGGAATTTGTGTGCGATTACCCGATTACTACCGATAATCGCGAGCGTTACGCTGGCAGCCTGTCAGGAGGATGCGCCGCAATCTCCATCCATTCCGGTCAAGCCGTTGGAAATGTTATCGATTGGTGGAGTTGGTCCATTAAACGCACAAACACCTTTCAATTTGCACGATATTACCGCCGTTTTTCCCAATTTGAATGTTGCGCAACAAACCAATTTTACCGAAGGTCAAGCCTATCCTATTATTACGGTTAGTAAAGATTTAAAATTATTATTAACCATTAATCCAGAGCTAAAACACGAAAAGATTTTTTCGGTCATGGTGCACGATAACCTGATCGGCAATCAGCTCGGAGTGGCTATTGGTATGCCATTTCGTGATGTTTACAGTTACGGGCATACCGAAGAATGCGCGGCGGCTTCCGAGGAGTTGACAGGAAAAGTGCTGTGTTACGCGCCCAGAGTTGGCAATATTTTGTATTTATTCAGTGGAAAATGGAGCGGACCGACCAATGCCATTCCACCACAAGAGGTGCTAGGTGATTGGAAAATCGAAGCCATTATCTGGAAGCCACCCGCTGAACGTGCAGCAAGTGGCAAATAGGCCTGAACCTCTGTGGTTTAAGCGGGTTTGAAATTGTCGATTTGGCTTGCGCCTTCGCCAAAGAAGAACTTTTCCATTTCTTGCTCAAGAAACTTGCGATCTTTCGGGTTAATCGGGCTTAAACGGTATTCATTAATCAACATGGTTTGTTGGCGCATCCATTGTTGCCACGCTTCTTTGGAAACGCTTTCGTAAATCTTAATGCCGATTGCGCCGGGGTACATTGGGCGGTCTAAACCTTCGGCTTCGCGTCCTAAAATCACGCAGTTGACCATGCGAGTCATTGTGTTCTCCTCAAATCGAATCGTGTATTTTGGCTAAGAATTGACGCACAGCGGCGGAAAGCCCGCCATCCATGCGAGTGCCTGCTTTATACCAGAGCAAGTTAGAGCCTTCCATTACCCGTGATAGGCTAAAGTCTTGGGCAGTTGCTCCGTATAACGGCAAGTTTAACGTGTAATGTGAAAATGTGTGCGTTTGGTTGGTAATAAGGTGGGCTGTTAAAGCGGTGTCAAACTGTTCAGCTAACCACGCTTGCAAAGCGGCTAAATCGTCAAATTCGGGGAAACTCCACAAGCCACCCCAAACACCTGTTGGCGGGCGTTGCAGCAACAAAATTTCGCCCGCTGCGTTACGCAGTAATAAGCCCACGCGGGTTTTTTCAGGGTTGGTTTTGCTGGGTTTTTTCACAGGGTAAGCGGTGGGATTGCCTTGTTTAAATGCTTGGCAACCGTCTTGAATCGGGCATAACAAACACGCAGGTTTACTGCGAGTGCACAGCGTCGCGCCCATGTCCATCATTGCTTGCGTGTAATCGTTGTAGCGTTCGGTGGGTAAATGTTGTTCGGCATACGTCCACAACTGTTGCAACGTGCGTGGCTCATGAGTTGGCGTGGCAACGGCATGGTAACGCGCCAATACGCGCTTGACATTACCATCCAAAATCGCGTGGCGTTGATTGTGGCTCAATGACAAAATCGCCCCAGCCGTGGAGCGCCCGATACCACTTAGTGCTTCGACCTGCTCCAGCTCTATCGGGAAAATGCCGTTGTAATGGTCACGCACGAACTGCGCGGTTTTGTGTAAATTGCGGGCGCGTGTGTAATAACCCAAGCCTTCCCAATGTTTGAGCACATCATCCAATGGCGCGTCTGCAAGGCTGAGTAAATCGGGGAAACGCTGCATAAAGCGTTCGTAATACGGAATCACGGTGCTAACTTGGGTTTGTTGTAGCATGATTTCTGACACCCACACGCGGTAAGCGGTGGGGTTGTGTTGCCACGGTAAATCCTTGCGTCCGTGTTGGTCAAACCACGCCAAAATCTTGGCTGCAAATGTTAGGGGAGGGGGCGCGTTAAAATTCATGATTGTCGTCCGTGGCAAAACGCTTTAGAATAGTCAGCCTGCAAAGTTATCCCATTGCGCGGGTGTAGTTCAATGGTAGAACGGCAGCTTCCCAAGCTGCATACGTGGGTTCGATTCCCATCACCCGCTCCACATTCCAGATAGCGGCACGCGCCGTTGTCCATATCAGCCAGATGGCTGTCTGTCGTGGGGATTCCCCATCACACCGAGCACGTTTTGATGCCTAGCAGATCGGAAGAGCACACGTCTGAACTCCAGTCACAGCGATAGATCTC
>CAZTUZ010000141.1:0-7245 GCA_964617055.1 uncultured Thiothrix sp. | reverse complement strand
CATCTTTAGCGGTGATTCTGACCCTTAAGGCTGAACCAATCGCGCTATCGGGCGTGTGCGGCAAACTCAATGTACCGCCAGAGAATTGCGTATGGGTCAGGTGATAGGCGGGTTCGTGTGCGGTGACGGTAACGAGAATTACCGACGCGGCTTGTTGTCCCTGTGCTAATGGCGAATCCAAGCGCGTTAAGGTTTCTGTTAATGTTCCTGCCGCCACCACTTTTCCAGCCTCTAACACCACCAAATAATCCGCCAATTGCGCGACTTCTTCCGGCGAATGCGTAACGTACAGAATTGGCATGTCGAGTTCCCGATGCAGACGAGTCAGAAACGGTAAAATTTCCTGCTTGCGTTTAGCATCCAAAGCGGCGAGCGGTTCGTCCATGAGCAAAATTTGCGGCGATACGGCTAAGGCACGCGCAATGGCAACGCGCTGTTTTTCCCCGCCCGACAGTTTTTCTGGTAATCGTTCCAGCAAGTGTTCAATGCCCAATAAGTGCAAAGCTTGTTCGAGTGCAATGCGGCGTTGCGCGGCGGGAATGCGTTTTTGCCCAAATTCCAGATTGCGCCGTACCGTTAAGTGCGGGAATAAACTCGCCTCCTGAAACACATAACCCAACGGACGTTGGTAGGTGGGCAGGAAAATCCCGCGTTCACTATCCTGCCACACCGTTTCATTCACGCGGCAAAAGCCAATCGGGGCGCGTTCCAAACCCGCGATGCAGCGTAATAACGTGGTTTTGCCCGAACCCGAATGCCCAAACAATGCGCTTACGCCCGTGGCGGGTAAGGTTAAATCGGTATCGAGCGTGAAATTAGCAAAGCCCAAACGGAAACGAGCGTGTAATGGTGCTGGTGTCATGTGTGTTTTTTCCACGGGTTGGGGGTGAGTGTGTAAAGCGCGAGCAATACCACAAACGCAAACACCAACATCCCGCCCGCTAACCAATGCGCGGCGGCGTATTCGCCATTTTCGACGTGATTGAAAATCTGCATGGAAATGACCTGCGTTTTGCCAGGAATATTGCCGCCGACCATCAGTACCACGCCAAATTCGCCCAACGTATGTGCAAAGCCCAAAATCGCGGCGGTTAAAAATCCCGAACGTGCCAATGGCACAATCACGCTGAAAAACGTATCCAAAGGGCTGGCGCGTAATGTTGCGGCGACTTCCAACGGGCGTGTGCCAATCGCTTCAAACGCATTTTGTAACGGTTGCACCACAAAAGGCAGCGAATACAAGGTCGAAGCAATTACCAAACCGCTGAAGCTAAACGGCAACGTGCCCAAGCCAATGGCTTTGGTGAATTGCCCCGCCCAGCCGTGCGGTCCCATGAATACCAATAGGTAAAACCCCAATACCGCAGGCGGTAGCACCAAGGGCAGGGCGACGATTGCGCCGATGATGCCTTTCCAGCGTGAAGCATGATTGGCTAACCACCACGCTAAAGGCGTGCCGACCAGCAGCAAAATCGCTGTGGTCAGGCTGGCTAATTTCAGGGTCAGTTGTATCGCGGTAAAATCTTCTTCACTTAGCATCCGTTGTTGCCCATGCTGGCAGTTCATAACCGTAGGTTTTAATCACCGCTAATCCGGCGGGGGATTTCAAATAAGCCAGCAAACCTTTGGCGGCGGCATTATTTTCGCCCGCTTTCAGCAGAATCGCATCTTGGTACAGCGGTGAGTATAAGTCTTGAGCCACCATCCAGCCCGAACCTTCACCGATTTTACCGTCTTTGATCACTTGCGATAATGCCACAAAGCCGAGTTCCGCATTACCGCTGCTGATAAATGCCTTGGTTTGCGCAATGCTTTCGCCCTGCACGATTTTCGGCTTGAGGCTGTCGAGCGCGCCCATTTTCTCCATCACGGTCATGGCGGCTTTGCCATACGGTGCGGCTTTTGGGTCAGCAATGGCAAGGTGTTCAAATTTGCCATTTTTTAAGACCGCGCCTTGGTCATCCACCCCGTCTGCTTTGGCTGACCACAACACCAATTTACCAATGGCGTAGGTAAAACGGCTGCCCGCCACGTCCAGCTTTTCGGTTTCCAGTTTAATCGGGTTTTTCTGGTCGGCGGATAAAAACACCTCAAATGGCGCACCGTTTTTGATTTGCTCCACCAATTTGCCACTTGCACCTTCAGAAACTAACACTTTGTTACCCGTGGCTTTTTCATAATCCGCCGCGATTTGCTTCATGGGTTTACTGAAGTTGGCTGCCACCGCAACGTGAACATCTTCTGCCCAAGCGGATAGGCTAAACGCTGCCAATAGGCTAATACTGATGCAATGTTTGAACATACGCGACTCCTGTTATTCAGCAGCGTTAGGCAGTAAAACCACATAACGCTAGGTAAAAAAACACTCAGTTGGAAACGGCTAAAATCACATGCGACGCTTTGATTAAGGCGCAAGCGTTGTCGCCCACATTCAAGCCCATGTCTTGAACGCTTTCATTGGTGATAATCGCAATCACGGTTTTACCTCCGGCTAATTCAATCGCTACTTCACTATTGACCGAACCTTCTTGGCAGGCAACCACCGTGCCGCGCAAGGTATTACGCGCACTGGTTTTGATTTTACCGTCATCTTTTGCCACGATGACCCACGGGGCTTTGACTAAAGCATAAGCTTGTTTGCCGATTTCCAGTTCTAAATGGTCAACGCTGTCATTGGTAATAATGGCGACGATTTCGTCATTTGCACCGATGTTTAACACCACTTCGGCGTTCACCGCACCTTTGTTGAGTTTGGTGATTGTGCCTAAGAATTGGTTACGGCTACTGGTTTGCATGTCGAATCTCCTGATCAGTTGGAAATATTGCTCAACGTTGTCAGCAACTTGCCCTAATTGCGCCAAAATCTTGGCATGTTCTTTTTCCATGTGACGGTACACCATCACCATGCGCCGCCCATACGGAGTCAATGTGGTTGTTCCACCGTGTTGCCCACCCACCTGTTTGGTTGCGACGGGTTCGGGCGAAAGGTTGTTAATGGTGAGAACGGCTTCCCACGCGGCTTTGTAACTCATGCCCATTGCTTTGGCAGCGGCGGCAATCGAGCCTGTGGCATCAATGCGTTCCAACAATTCCAAATAATCCCAACGTCGCCCGTGACGTATTGGGCTATGTAAGAGAAACTGCATTTGTAAGTTGGCTTCTGGCATAACCGACCTCCATTAATGGGCTTGAATCGTGGCTTTAATGTCAGCGGGTTTGCCGAAATACAGCGATGAAGTCACCAGCATATCCACACCCGTTGCGGCATATGCTGCGCAATTGTCACGGTTAATGCCGCCTGCAATCGCCACTTTGAGTGTAGGGAGTGCTGCTTTCAGTACACTGTTGGCGTATTGGGTATCCGCAACGGAAAATTTATCCAGTTGCACCATATCCACGCCCGCTTGCGCCAGTTTTAGCGCGTCGTCAAGGTTATGCGCTTCAGCAACCAGCATTTTTTCACCCAAGCGCGTTTTGATGGCGCGTAATTGCGGTAATGCCGCGTCCAAGCCACCCATAAAGCGCAAGTGTTCGTCAAATAACAAAAAGGTTTCGGATAAACCCAAACGGTGCGGTAATGCGCCGCCCGTGATAATCGCTTTCACCATCATTTTCTTCGCCCACGGCAAGCTTTTGCGTGTCGCGGTCACGACAATGGCTGGATTCGTGGTGCGGGCTTTTTGTACCAAATCATGGGTGCGTGTGGCGATACCACAAGCGTGTTCCATCAGATTTAAGGCGACACGCCAACCGCTGTGAATTGCCGTTGCCGAACCCGTCGCGCTTAAAAAGGTTTCGCCAGCCGGAATCTGTGTGCCGGATGCGGCGCAGCTTACGACGCTTAAACCTAATTTTTGCAAAATGCGTGCGGCTTCTTCAGTGCAACATAACAGCGTCGGTTCACGCGCACTGTAATGAATCGAGCCAGTTTGCGTGCTTAATCCCAAAACGTGCGTGGTTAAATCCAAAAACGGTACGTCGTCATGAATCAGTTGTTCGAGTTCGTGGTCGCTGAAATGCATGTGTGATTCTCCGTTATTGCGAGTAAGTACATAACGCCACTAGTACCCTTCTACTCGAAGTTAAGCAAACGGTGTGCCATCATAAAATCTGATTTGAATCAAGTAATTAACTGCTTTTCAATTTGTTTGATTCCTGACAAATGCTAGAAAAACAACAAATCTATCCACATTTTTTGTGAAAAGTGAATGAAACGAAGCGTTACTAGGCATTTGATAATGAAGTGTCTACAATGTGGTCAAAGAAGTTCTAACTATTAGTTTTAATATGATCGATAAACCACGAAAAACCTTAAGTATTAGTCGTAAACCCGCTGGTGTTACCGCCCCGTCGGAAACCGCACAGGACGGAAATACTGCCGAACGTCCAGTTGCTCGCGCGGGGAAACGCATCATTACGCGCGATCAACTGCCTCAAGTACAACGTCTGGGCAAACCAAAGCCTAAACCGACTGGTCGGGCAAAGCCGTTTTTTGCACGTTCACTACCATCTGTGGGTTCGACTAAGGCAGCAACACCATCGGTAGCGCAGGCAAAAGAGTTGAGCCAACAATTGAACATGCTTGCGGTTTGGTATGAGCGTCGGCCTTTGGTGTTGGGGATTGAACAACAGGTTTTTCAACATTTTGCTGCACAAGGCATAACGGTTAGTAGGCGGGTAATGCAGAAGATGCTGCATTATCAGACCCATAACCGTTTGTATTTGCAACAAGTTCAGCAAGGTGGAATGCGTTATAACTTAGATGGTTCAACGGGTGGGGAAATCCAACCCAAAGAACAAGAACACGCTAGTCGTGCATTAGCTGTGCTTGTGGCGACGGAATCCGCTTCAGCAGATGCGCGGTAGTTGTTCGCCAGGGAGCATATCGATAATGCGTTCTCCGCCGAATCCGGTTTGCAGGATAACGTGTCCGTGCCCCGTGATAACCTGACCGACAATGCAAGCGTGTTGCCCTTCAGGAACAGTGCGCATAGCAGCTAAAATACCCTGCGCGGCATTAGCGGGAACAATGGCGACTAATTTCCCCTCATTGGCAAGGTAAAGCGGGTCTAAGCCTAAGATTTCGCACATACCGCGCACGGGGGTGCGAATTGGCAGGTTAGCTTCTTGCAATACCATGTCCACGCCGGAACGTTCGGCAAATTCATTTAACACCGTCGCCAAGCCGCCGCGTGTGGCATCGCGCAGGCAATGAATGTCGGGGCAAGCGGCAAACATCGCTGCCACCAAGCGGTTTAACGGGGCGCAATCGCTGGCAATGTCCGCATCCAAGGCTAAATCACCGCGTGCGTTCAAAATTGCCGCGCCGTGATCGCCTAACCAGCCATTCACAATAATCACGTCGCCTGCTTGAGCGCGTCCGGCAGATGGATTGTAATCCGCTGGAATCACGCCCACGCCTGCGGTATTAATGAACAACTTGTCCGCTCCGCCGCGTTGCACCACTTTGGTATCGCCCGTGACGATTTGCACCCCTGCTGTATCCGCCGCTTCGCGCATGGCGTTTAAGATGCGGGTAAAGGTTGCCAATGGTAAGCCTTCTTCAATGATAAAGCCGCAACTCAAGTACAGCGGTTTTGCCCCGCCGACGGCTAAATCATTCACTGTGCCATTAATCGCCAGCGTACCAATGTTGCCACCTGCAAATTCCAACGGTGTGACCACATACGAATCGGTGGTGAATGCCAAACGATTGCCTTGCGCGGTGAGTTCCGTCAGTGGAATGCGGGCTTGGTCTTCGCCTTCGGCTAACAGCGGATTGTGAAAAGTGTGACGGATTAATTCGTCGACCAATTGGTGCATGGCGCGTCCGCCGCTGCCGTGTGCGAGGGTAATAGAGGTATTTGCTTGCATGATTGATCCTGCACGTTATTAGGGTTGAGCCACGCATTTTTGATAGCGTCCGTAAACGGTATTAGCGAACTTCTCAGTGGTGAGAATGCGCGAAGTCTTTTCGCTGTGTAATTGGATTTGCGGCACAATAGCGTAAGTAGGTTTAGCTTTTTTTAGGGTGACGTAGGCAGCCATAATAGCTTTGTAAGTTGGGGTATCATTAAAAGCTAGCTTTTTTTCCTGCATCAAATCGCGACGAATCCGAAACTCGTTTAAGTCCAATGCCGATTTTTTCACAATATCACGCACAGCTTGCTCTGTACCACTCACTGATAAAGAAACATCACCATCCTCTTTGTAAATCAGCAAATCACCGTCAGTAGCAATCTTTTTGCCTAATAAACTACCCAAAACGCTTTGGAATGCGGCATTGCGACTACTATAGCGTCCTGCATTAAAATCAGCAAAACGGTAGAGCTTTTTATCATAGCCTGTTTCATAACCTAATAATAACAATGTGCCATAATATAAACCACCTTGACGAGTATACATATTATCACGCACTTTATATATTTCTTCTAAAGTTAAAGCTTTGCCGCCACGTTTTTCCATTTCATGCTGCACGGCAAAATCCACCGCCACTTGCATTGATCCAATCGTGTCAATTTCATTACTGCCTTCAATTAAATCGCGTGCAATACCATTATCCAGTAGTAAACCTAATTTGTATTGGCGAATGTATTGTTCTAAACCAGCAATTAAATCTCGGTAAGCTAGGTCTAAATCACGTTCAGTACGCGCATTACGAATACGCTGCATGAAACTATTTTGCTTATTTGGAAACTGATTTAAAAACAGAATTGCCCCATCACCCAATAATGATAATTTGTGTAACTTATCATTAACCGCTTTTTCAGACATTTTACCCAAATTCGGAATTGCCGGATTAGCCACAAAACCCGATTCCTGATCTGTTACCGCAATGATCGAGCACACATTCTCACGCACTTGGGGTAAACGATGCTGCTTCAAAACGGTTAATATATCCACAGCCCAACCCGTCGCGTCTTTCACCGCAGGTTCAGCCGTTTTGATCAAACGACTCACCTCGCTGACCTCCATACCACTCGCCGCCGCAGGTATCGCCGTGTCTTGAGGTGGCTTTTTTCCCAAATGTTGGCTGATTTCAGGGTAATACCACCAGCCAAGCCCCAATGCCGTGCCGAAACCCACCAGCCACACAAGCGTATTTTGTAATTTTTCGATAATCCAGTCGAACATGTGTCTAAAAACCCACTACTTTTATTCTCAAAAAATTCAATCCGTAGCAGGTTGGGAGTAAAGCGTTACGCTGCACGTTTTGCCAAATTTCCGGAGGCGTAATACGCCGCG
>CAZTUZ010000140.1:0-7250 GCA_964617055.1 uncultured Thiothrix sp. | reverse complement strand
CTTATTGATGGTTTAACACTGCCTGATGTTAATGATCGGCACGTTTTAGCGGCTGCGATTAAGGGGCAAGCAGAGGTTATTGTGACCTTTAACCTGAAAGACTTTCCACGGCAATACCTAGAGCCTTTTGACATTTGGGCGCAGCATCCCGATGAATTTATTAGCGACCTGATAGACCTTTCCCCTGAAACGGTTTTGCTAGTAGCAAGGCAACAACGACTCAGCCTGAAAAATCCCCCGCGTACCGTTGATGAATTTTTGGATACGTTGTTACGCCAACAATTGCCCCGCACCGTGGCATTTTTAAAACAACGCAAGGAATTGATTTAATCACATTCCAAACAGAGCGGTAATTTTTCAAGAAGACGGATTACGCCTGTACTTATCCGTGGATACCATCAGAAAAATGCAGCGATAAACAGTTTCTTCCAGCATCTAGCTCGACGGGGCGAAAAGCGGATACCTTCAGCCGCCTGATGCTGGTTTTACTTTTGAAGGCGACACCGTGAAGGGGTGCTAGATGACAATAGATTTCGGTGAATTTGTCAGATTATTCAATATTGAAAATCGGGATGATTGGTTGCTTGGATTGCGGGTAGATCAGCAAGGTGTGTGGAAGGGTTCAATAACCAAGCAGGCTATGGATTCGTTGACTCCTTATGAGCTTGAAGTAGTAAGCCAGACGATGGAAGTAGAAGAAACATACCCTATTTTGAGATTTCCAACTACTAGAAGGGATATAGATTGGTTCTTAGAACGCCTAGATATGAATCGTGAAGATTTCCCCCATTATAATAAAGACGATTTTTGGTTTAATGAAGATGAATTAATATCTTGTAGTGAATTATTAATACACTGGTGTGGAAATAATTTTGATAAAGGTGAGTTCAATGAGCTTAGTAATGGACTCGCACGGTTAGCGCAGGAAGGAGAAGTAAGAATATATGACTTAAATCACAGTGAATATTTAGAAAAAGAGGATTTGTGTGACGGCTTCTTATTTACCAGTGAGTGCATAAGTCCTGAAGATGCAGAAAAAGCTAGGGTATTACTAGGTTTAAGGCAACAAGGGATTAACCTTGTAGACTGGAGTGGGGAGAAGTTTATTTCTATCTATGGTGCATCTTTGCGTATAGCATGGGATAGGTATCCAGATAAAAAAGCATCTGGTCAACTTAACGACTACATATATATAGGTTTAGAAAGACATAGGCAGTATAAAGCACTTCATAAAGATATTGATGAAGGATTGATTGATGTCTTTGACCCTGAAGGCGAAAGAATAAGAAATGGATGCGTTGAAGATTGCAGCCTCATGCGCCTCTCAGATTTAAATCAATGGTTATCAAAAAACATCCCAAGCATAAGAATTAATGCAGAAAACTGCCATTCTATCCCAATTGAATTAAAGCAGCAGTCTAGTAACCAAAGCCTGACCACCATCGAGACAGGGAAGACAGTAGCGAATAATGAAAGGAAACGATTCCGACAAATAAAAGCCTTGATTCAAACTATTGAAAAATTAGGGTTTGACCCATTAGCGTTAGAAGTTGGAGATTCTCAGAAAGGAACGATTCACAAAGGATGCTTAGAAGATCACAAGGGAACGAGCCTATTTACGGATAGTCGCGAAACGTTTAACGGGATATGGAAGGATGCCGCCAGCGGTAAATACGACCTGAAAATTGTAGTTATCAATAGGTGTGGTTAGTAGTGTGGTTAGTAAAAGCACCATGTCACCACGTTGCTAACCACACCTAGCAGTGGAGTTAAATATGTTCACTTTCAATCAAACGAGGAAAACCGAAAGTGAACACACATATTGCGCAAAGTGCGCCAAGTCTTAAATCAGCAGAACAGCCGCAACCCATCGTTATTAACATGACAAGCCCAATACCGCGCAAAAACGGTATAGCAAATGTCCGTGATGCGTTAGCCCATGCGGGAGTGACCAGCAGAACGACCTTGATTGATTGGGAACGTAAGGGCTTATTCCCGAAGCGCGTTAGCCTTGGGCGTGGTCGTGTCGGCTGGCGTTGGTCTGATCTTTATGCATGGTCTGACTCCCTTCAGGCAGTGGAGGGAGAATAACGATGACCCAGAAAAGCAAAAGCCCAACCAGCGGGGCGGCTGGTCAGGCTTTGGATGTGTCCACGGCAGCGAACAATCCAGAGTTTAGCACGATTACTGTGGTTTGCACGGGTATTGCACCATCGGGTAAAGCCGTTTTTTGCCGTGCAAAGTCAGGTAATACCGCTTGTTTCCCACTGTCGCAGGTTGAATTAGTGAGCGGTGAGTATCTCAAAAACACCGAGATTACTATCAAGTTGCCCAATTGGTTATTAGACCGTGCCAGACAGCAGCAAACCACTAAACCCGCTGATATTCCATTCACAGCAAAAGTGTTGGTAACGGGTGTCCGTGTAGACGCATCCGCCAAAGCCATTCAGGTTCGGTGTGATGCAGACATGCTTAACCGCTGGTTCGCCTATTCAAAGGTGGATTTTGAAGGTGACGAAATACCGGATATTTTCCAGCCAGTACGCCTATTTGCACCCGCTTGGCTGTTGCGTACCAAGTCAGGCTATTACCCTAGCTGGGTAGCGGGAGCGATTGTCGGATGACGAATATTATTAACGAATCCCCGATATTGAAAGCGGCACAATATTGGGCGGCGAAAGGTTTCCGCGTTTTTCCGTTACGCAAAGGTTTAAAGATTCCAGCAACAAGTGACGGTTTTAAATCCGCCACGTTGAATCCTGAGCAATTAGCCAACTGGTTTGATAATAACGCGGGGTATAACGTAGGTTTAGCCACGGGTAATGGTTTGGTGGTGATTGATCTTGACCGTAAGCACGGTGTCGATGGTTTAGCCAGTCTAAGTGAGTTAGAGCAAACCCTTGGGGCGTTACCGGAAACATTAACCATTTCCACGCCTTCCGGTGGTGAACATCGCTTTTTCGGTTATCCGGCTGAAATCGACATTAAATCTAACGCGGGGCAGATCGGCGCGGGGGTGGATATTCGCGCTAATGGCGGTTATGTGGTGGGCGCACCGAGCCGCTTAGATGCAGGGGCGGATTCATCGGGTAAAACCGTAACGGGCAATTATGTGATTACCAAACGCCTGCCTATCGTTGGTTTACCTGATGCGTGGTTAGGACGACTGACCACAAAACGCGAACGTGTACCAAGCCGTGACCACTCACCGACAAATACGCCACAAAGCAATTACCAGCGATTAGCCGAAATTCAGGACGCGCTAACCTGCATCAATGCCCAACCGCATGACGACTGGGTGCGCGTGGGTATGGCGTTGTATTCCTTGGGTAATGATGGCTTGCACCTGTGGGATACATGGTCACGCAATGCGCCAAACTATGACCCGACAGCAATCCCTAAGCGTTGGGCTAGTTTCGTGGGTACGTCTGTTGGGGTTGAAACCATCTTTTTCATGGCTGCACAAAATGGCTGGCAGAATCCAGCCAAAGGACGCAAACCAGAGCCAGCAACAACCTACGCACCGCCACGGCAGTATCAGCATGAACCCGCCTATGCCCGTGCTATGGATGCGGAACTTGACCATGTACGGCTAGTCAATGGCTTATCCATTACGCCTAAACGGTTGGAATGGGTATGGGATCAATGGCTACCACAAGGCAAGCTAACGTTACTGGTGGGTGCGCCAAAGACGGGTAAAACCTTGCTGGCAATTGATGTGGCTGCACGCATTACCAGCGGTGGCAAGTTTCCCGATGGTACGTTAGCCAAAGCTGCACCTGTGATTTTCTGGACGGCTGAAGATGATCTAAACGATACCATTGTCCCGCGCTTTAAAGCAGCAGGTGGCAATCTGGCAAACGTCATGTTCATAGATCACACCGTATCCAGTGGCAAAGGACAACCATTTAACCCATCGGTTGACATGCCGTTGCTACTGGATGCCATACACCGAATGACTAAAACACCTGCCTTGTTGATTATTGACCCTGTGGTATCCGTTACCCATGACATGAATAATGCTTTGCAGGTACGCATGTCATTAACGCCAGTCGTTGAAATGGCGCAAGCGCATGGCATGGCAGTGCTGGGTATTACCCACTTTCGCAAATCGTCGGCAGAGTCTGGCAGTATTGGGGAACGCATCATCGGCAGTTCAGCTTTTTTGCAAGTGGCACGCATGGTTTGGTACGCAATCAAACCACCAGACAGTGACGGGCAACGCGTATTTTTTAAGGGTGATACGAACCTTGCTGAATCCGATGAAGGTTATGTTTATGAAGTCGAAAGTCGTGAAGCAGACTTTCCAGAACATAACATTGTGGTGAACACAGCGGGGATTGCATGGGGTGAAAAGCTGGAAGGAGAGGCATTACAAGCCTTCATTAAGCCAGACAATAAGGCGGATTCTGCCCCTGCGTTGGTGGAAGCTGAGGACTTTTTAAAGCAATACCTAGCCAGTGGTGAACGCCTCAAGACCGAGATCGAAGAAGAAGCGGATAACCGTGGCATTGCACGGGAAACCTTGAAGCGTGCTAAAAAGTCGCTGGGTATCTTGCACAAGAAACGACGCGGTGACGGTAAATCAGTGTGGTATCTCAAACAACTGGGTCAAGCACACACACTTGAACCAGTTGAACGAGTTGACCCAGTTGAACGAGTTGTTGAGCGGGAAACGGTGGTGATATGAGTATCGCTAGCATCTTGCAACAATGCTGGGTGCTAGACATTGAATTGAACGTTAAGGATAACAACCTTCAAATTCAAGCACCTAAAGGTATCTTAACACCTGATTTACTTGCACTGATTAAGTCACACAAGCAAGCCATTATTCAGGCTATAACTTTAACAAGTGGGTCAACTGGTTCAAGTTGTTCAATAGAAGGATGTGAACCACTTGACCAAGAAGCCTACGAAGAACGCGCTGCAATCATGGAATACGATGGTGAACTATCACGGGAAGAAGCGGAACGATTAGCGCGGATATGCTGTACTCAAACAACTGGGTCAAGCACACACACTTGAACCAGTTGAACGAGTTGACCCAGTTGAACGAGTTGTTAGCCTGCTTGTGTTGATAACTGAATTTATGATACTGATAAATATACTCTGTCCAGTCCTTGGAAGGGGTGAGGTACGTCTACGCTACAGGTAGACAATTATTAACCAATAATCCGGCATTAAGTGGATGGATTGTCGACACTTTCAAGCTTGGTCTAATGGGTCTGTTTGCACAAGTTTGCAATAACGCTTTTTGGGTTGCGTACCATTTTCCAGTATTCGTAGAGAAAATTGTCGACACTTTGAGGCTTGGTTTCACAGCCTGATTACGCTGGATTGAATCTGTGATTTCTGGGCAACGCTTTCGGTTTGCCAACACTTTTCTGGGCTACGCTTTTGGTTTGCCAACCATTCAGGGGTAAGGGGTGGTCAAATCCCTACCACGCATAGCACTATAGACCGTGACCCCAATGAATGTTTTGCGGAAACCGAAATTTATAGGGGGGGTATGCGCACAGGTTAAGGGGTGGTGGGTAAAAAGTTCATCACTTCCAAAACATAGACCGTGTACCCCATGTAATTTTTGTGCGTCATGAATTGGAAATTGAAAACCCAACAAGGGCAAGCTTTAATCGCCATGCCTATTGGCTGATTGTGGGCAACGCTTTGATTCAGATCACCAGTCCATTGCGGGCAACCATCAGCCACGGGCAAGCGTTCCCAAAAATCGAGGCGAACGCCCGCCGCGCATTTTCCCGACAATCCACACCAGCAAACGCTATTTCTTATCCCGCCTTGCCATGCGTGCCAGTTCTTCGCGCACCACCTCCAATGCAACGCGGCGCATCTCGTTATGGTCATTTTTGGCTGGCTCATTTTGAAAGCTAGCAGAAGCCATGAGGCGTGCAATTATTTCAGCCTGTAGTGAACGGTCATTCTCACGGGCTGATTGCTCCAGAATTTTTCTGAGTTCTGGCTCTAGGCGCAAAGGGAATGGCGTGATTGTTTTCTTTTCCATGAGAAAAATTATCTGAATCTTTGGTGACTCATTTCAATGAGTCTTTGTTGACTCTTTAGTGACTCATAGATTACTATCCGACTCACTAATGAGTCATTAATGATTCACAAGGAAACTGAGAAATGAGTAATGAGCGCAAGAAGCCACCATATCCTTTGCGGATGACTGATGATGTGAAGGAATGGATTACAAAAAGAGCAAAAGACAATGACCGTACTGTTCATTCAGAACTAAGCCGGATATTGCGAGAAGTTAAAGAGGCAGACCAACAAAAAGCAACCAAAGACGCATAAACGACAAAACCCGACACGAGGTCGGGCTTGAGCGAGTAAGACAGGCGGCAACCCGACTTACTGAGTTCTGAAAAACCATGTACTAATTGAGGTTCAGAAAGTGAATCATACCATTCTTTTACCTGAAGAAAATACCGCTTCAGCCGAAAATCAAAAACCAGTGCCACGTTTGATCGACTTATTGGAAGATTTATCCTGTCGTTCCAGTGAAGTCGAAAGCCTATTAGGGTTCTTATCCGAGTGCGGTGAATTTGAAAGCCGCCAAACGGCACATGTGGTTTGTGCTGCTCACCGTCTTGCTGAATCCCTTGGTAACGAAATCGAAGCCGCTGTTGTGTTGTGCAAAAAAGGCGGTGACGCATGAGCAGCATTAACCTGATCGACCTCAAAGCCGTTATGCCTATCGTTGGCTTAAAACGCGCCATGATCTACCGCTTGATTCAAGCTGACCGCTTCCCCAAACCACACAAATTCGGCAAGGCTTCCCGCTGGTTAAAAAGCGAAGCAGAAGCATGGGCAAAACAAAACTGGAGATTACCCGCATGAACACCCGTAAGCCTAACCCATTCGCACCTAACCCACTTGCCAAAGCAATGGGATTCACTGCACCTGCATTGCCTGTCGATGATTTCACCGCACAATGCGCGGCAATGACACCACAACAACAAGATGTGCTCTTATTTTTGTTGTCGCAAATGGCATCGGTTAGCCGTCCGCAAGGTGGCAAGCCATGATTTTCAATGCTACCCACACGCTGATTCACAAAAAACCCGTTCCCGACCTGTTGAATCACAATGATTTGACGGGCTGGAATCCAACCACTAATTACCGTGGGCGCGTGATCGAATCGAAGGCGCGTCCGGTACAAACGGATTCAGCCGACTGGTTAGCGGAACAACTGGCGAAAATCCCCGAAGACTTCCACGCGGCTATCCGAG
>CAZTUZ010000139.1:0-7529 GCA_964617055.1 uncultured Thiothrix sp. | reverse complement strand
TCCATGAACAGCACTTGATAACTGTTTTTCAGTGGCGTGGGGTTTTTACCAATGGCTAAATGGGAAAACAGGGCATCGAAATCGGCGGTATAAGCAATGTCATAATAGTATTCCAACATTGATAAAAATAAGCTTTTACCGAAACGCCGTGGACGCAGCAGGATAGTATGTTCGCCCGTGGTTTCTAATTTAGCAATGTACATACTTTTATCAATAAAAGTATAACCTTCGCTGATAACCTTCTTGAAATTGCTCAAACCGTAAGGGATTTTCTGCTGCATAATGTGGCTCATTATCCATTCTCAATGGATGGTTAGTGTACCACAATCAGCGCGTGACACGATTTGTTAGCTTGCGGAAGCCCAGCAGCACGTCATCAACGAAGGTGAACACCACGGGAACGACCAGCAAGCTGAGTAACGTGGAGGCGAGTAAGCCGCCAATCACGACAATCGCCATCGGTGCGCGGAAGCTGGGGTCTACGCCCAAACCCAATGCGGTGGGAAGCATCCCCGCCCCCATCGCGATGGTGGTCATGACAATCGGGCGAGCGCGTTTGTGGCAAGCGTCGATTAAGGCTTCAAAGCGTGGTAAACCGTGTTCGTGCCGTGCAAGCATGGCGTAATCAATCAGCAGAATCGAGTTTTTGGTGACAATCCCCATCAGCATGAGCAAGCCAATCACCGACGGCATGGAAAGGCTATTGTGTGTTACCAACAAGGCGAGCAGTGCGCCGCCAACGGCTAAGGGTAACGCCGCTAAAATCGTGATCGGTTGCAAAAAGTCGTGCAGCAGCAGCACCAACACAATGTAAATGCACAAAATCCCGATCATCATTGCCGTGCCGAAACTGCCGAATAATTCCGCCATCGTTTCGGCATCGCCAATGTTTTGCCGTACCACGCCAGCAGGCAAGTTTTGCAGCGTGGGTAATTGGTCGGCTTTGGCGAGGACATTGCCTAGCGATTGTCCGTTCAATTCCACATCAAATGTCACATTGCGCTTGCGGTCAAAACGGTCAATTTGTGCAGGGCCGCTGCCCATCGTCACGTCCGCAACGCTGGCAATATTTACCATGCCGTTTTTGCTGGGGATTTGCAGTTGCTTAATTTGCGCTAAATCTTCGCGGAAACTTTTGTCAAAGCGTACCCGAATCGGGATTTGGCGTTGTGGTAAATTGAGTTTGGGTAATTGCGTGGAAAAATCCCCGCTGGTGGCCATTTGAATGGTATTGGCGAGTGCAACAGCCGTCACACCCCTATCAGCGGCGCGTGCGCCATTCGGTTTAATCTGGATTTCGGGGCGTTGCAGACTCGCGCTGGAGGTAATATTGCCCAAACCATCCAACGAGCGCAGTTCGCGGGTGAGCGTGCTGGCAGCGGTTTGCAGAGCCGTACCGTCTTGGCTGGCGAGCACGATTTGCATTTTTTCATTGCCCAAACCTACGGTGACACGCGCTCCGGCTAGGCCTTGCAAGCGTTGGCGAATGTCGGCTTCGATGTCGCTTTGAGTGCGGGTACGCGCATCACGGTGTTTGAGCATAATGTTCAGCGTGGCTTTGCGCGTTTCGGTGCTTGCGCCCATTGCAAAAGGGCCGCCATCACCCCCGAAATAGCCAACCGTGGTAAACACTTGGGTGATTTCGGGAATTTGTTTGAGGATTTCCCGCGCTTGTTCGGCGACTTGGTAAGTTTCGTCGAGTGGTGTGCCTGGTTGTAATTCTAACTTCGCGGCGGTTTGAATCGAATTGTCCGGTGGAATAAATCCCGTTGGCAATAACGGCACAATCATTAATGAGCCAATAAACAAGGCAATCGCAGCTATTAGGGTGACAATGCGATGCTTTAAACACCAACTGGCTAAACGCAAATATTGGCGCATGATCCAGCCGTCTTGCGTGTTGGTCGTGGGGTGCGCTTTGAGGATGTATGCCGCCATCATGGGCGTGAGTAATCGCGCCACCACGAGTGAAAAGAAAATCGCAATTGCGGCGGTAATACCAAACGGTTCAAAGAATTTACCCGCCACGCCACCCATGAATGCGGTGGGTAAAAACACTGCAATCAGCGTGAAGGTGGTGGCAATCACCGCCAAACCGATTTCGTCGGCGGCTTCCATCGCAGCTTGGAATGGGGTTTTGCCCATGCGTAAGTGGCGTTCAATATTCTCCACTTCCACAATGGCATCGTCAACCAACACCCCGACCACCAATGCCATTGCCAGCAAGGTCAGAATATTCAAGGAATAACCGAAGTAATGCATCACGGCAAACGTCGGAATAATCGCCAACGGTAATGCCACCGCTGAGACAAACGTTGCCCGCCAATCGCGCAAGAAAATCAACACCACCAGAATGGCTAGAAACGCGCCTTCGTACAGCAACGTCATTGAACCGTCGTAGTTTTCCTGAATCGGTGCAACGGTATCGTAAGCCTCGGCAATCGTGACATTCGGGTAATCTTTTTGCAGTTGTGCGACGGTAGCGCGGGTCGTTGCGGCGACGGCGACTTCGCTTGAACCTTTGGTGCGTGTTACCTGAAAACCAATTACGCGCTTGCCATCGAGTAGCGCATAGGTGGAACGTTCGGCAATGTCATCGCTAACGTGTGCGACTTGATCGAGGCGAATTTGTCGCCCATCGGGTAATGGAATCTGCAACGCGGCGATTTCCTCAGCGGTTTGCACCGCGCCTAAAGTACGGATGGATTGAATCGCCCCGCCCACGTCGCCGCGTCCGCCCGATGCATCTTTCTGTACGTTTTTCAATGCGCTGGAAATATCGCTAGCCGTAACGCTTAAACCCGCCATTAACACAGGGTCAAGGTCGACGTGAACTTCCCGATTCACCCCGCCGAGCCGCGACACGCGCCCCACGCCTTTGGTAGCGAGCAAGGCTTTGGAAACATCATTATCCACAAACCACGACAAATCTTTTTCATTGAGTTTGTCGGATGTTACGGTAAAGGTAATGATGGGGCTGCCAGCCGTGTTTAATTTGGACACCACGGGGTCAGTCATGTCCGCTGGCAAGTCAGCGCGAATGCTGTCCACGGCATTACGTACTTCGCTTTGCGCGACTTCGTTGTCCTTGTCGATGTTAAATTCCACGCTCACGGTTGCCGAACCGTCGGTGATGTTCGCGTAAACGTGTTTTAGCAGCGGCAAAGCAGCAACGGAATCTTCGATTTTACGCACCACCTCCGTTTCTAGCTGCGTGGGCGACGCACCTTCCAAACCGACACTGACGCTAATGATCGGCAGCTCTACGTCGGGGAATTGCTGAATCCCCAACGCCTTAAACCCGCCAATCCCAATGAACGTCAGCAAGGCGAACAGCAAAATCGCCGGAACAGGATTGCGAATCGACCAAGCAGAAATGTTCATGCGTACCCCGCGCAAAAATTATCGTGACGTGGCAATGTAATGACCACGAGTCAGTTATGGCTAGAAGAGTAGAGGAGCACGACGGGATTGTCTAGTTTAACGGGAAAATAGGCTCAGGTGCGCGGTAGTAGTGTTCGATGATTTTTGATATATCATGTCCAATTCTTGTGTTACGGGTACAGTAGGGTATGAATGTTGATAATTTGGAGCAAAATCTGCGTGCATTAGTGGAAAAACCTAACGCAGACTATTTTCTTCAGGATTTGCTGTTGGCGTATGGACAGCCACGAGCCTCGATTACCCGGCTGCAAAAAGGCGATTATAACCTTGCTAAACGTGGTACAGACGTGTTATGGAAAAAGAAGGTTTATTTCAGTTGCGAGCATCATCGTGACTTACACGCGCTGATTGATGCTCTTAAGCAGGATACAACTATTACGCGCCATTATCCCCGTTTTTTGATTGTTACTAACATGAAAAATTTGGTGGCGATAGATACTAAAACACAGGATACATTGGATATTAAACTGGTGGATTTGCCCAAGTATTTCGATTTCTTTTTGCCTTGGGCGGGAATGGAGAAAACTCAATTCCAGAGCGAAAACCCAGCGGATGTGAAAGCAGCAGAACGCATGGGGCGACTGTATGACATCATCTGTCAAGAGAATCCTAGTTTTGATCGTCATGCCTTAAATATCTTTTTATCACGCTTATTGTTCTGTTTTTTCGCCGAAGATACCGCGATATTTCAAAGTGGACAGTTTACCAATGCAGTCGGTTCACACACAGCAGATGATGGTAGTGACCTACAACACTACCTGCAAAGATTATTTCGTGTGCTTACTCTGGCGAAACGCCATGAATATCCCGCATTCCTGCAAGCTTTTCCGTATGTGAATGGTGGTCTGTTTGAACAAGATTTACCTGTTCCAATGTTTAGTAATAAATCACGCAAGCTGATTCTGGAATGTGGGGCGTTGAATTGGAAGGCGATTAACCCTGATATTTTTGGTTCAATGATTCAAGCCGTTGTGCATAACGAAAAGCGTAGTCACTTAGGAATGCACTATACTTCGGTGGTGAATATCATGAAGGTGATTGAACCGCTATTTTTGAGTGAATTGCGTGAGGCGTTGGATAAGGCGACGGGCAATGAAAATAAACTGGCGAAATTGCTGGATCGTTTGTATCACTTGCGGATTTTTGATCCGGCGTGTGGGTCAGGGAATTTCCTAATCATTGCGTATAAGGAATTGTGTAAACTCGAAATCGAGATTTTTCGCCAATTGCAAGGTTTGAATACCAAGTGGAAAACGGCTAAATCCGGCATTCGTTTGACACAATTCTACGGCATCGAAATTGACGACTTCGCGCATGAAACCGCCAAGCTCTCGTTATGGCTGGCAGAGCATCAAATGAACATGGCATTCCGCGAAGTCTTCGGCGATGCCAAGCCCACCCTGCCTTTGCAAAGCGGCGGCAACATCGTCTGCGGCAATGCCACCCGCCTCGACTGGTCAAGCGTCTGCCCCAAAAACCCCGCCCACGAAACCTACATCCTCGGTAATCCCCCTTTTTATGGCAAAAAAGAGCAAACTAAAGAGCAAAAGAATGAAATAAAGATAATATTTAATGAGCTTTCTGGGTATGGCTTACTTGATTATGTTGCTTGTTGGTATTTTAATGCTTTAAAAATGATAACTGGCACTAAACATAAATGCGCATTTGTTTCAACAAATTCAATCGTTCAAGGCGAACAATCAAGCATATTATGGAAATATTTAGATTCAAAGTTTGATGTAAGCATATTTTTTGCGCATCGTTCTTTTAAGTGGAAAAATAATGCAAAAGATGTTGCTGGTGTTTATTGTGTAATAATTGGATTGTCAAGTTTAAAATCAATAAAGAAAGTTATCTATCAATATGGAAAAGATGATACTTCTTTAGTTAAATTTCCAGAAAGAATCAATAACTATTTGATTGATTATAAAAATATCTTTATCAGTAGAAGGGCAGCCCCATTGTCAAATTTCCCAATTATAATAGAAGGAATAACGCCGTTAGATGATGGAATATTGTCATTCACAGAAAGTGAGTATTTAGAGTTTATTAAAAAAGAACCGGAAGCAAAAAAATGGTTCAAGCCTTGGGTAACTGGCAGTAGCTTTATAAATGGTCAAAAGCTCTATTGCTTATGGTTAGTTGAAATAACGAAAAGCGAACTTAATAATTTACCATTAGTTAGCAAGAAGGTTTCTCAAGTTAAGTTTTTCAGAGAAAACAGCAAGTCATCACAGAAATTCGCCAGTAAACCTTGGTTATTTCGCGAGATAACTATAGATAAAAACTATTTAATAATACCAAAAACAAGCTCAGAAAATAGAAAATATATACCTATTGGTTATATTAACGATTCTATAACATCTAGTTCATCCTTGATTTTAAATAACTCTGCTCCTTGGCAATTTGGAGTTTTATCCTCTCACATGCACATGACATGGATGAGAACTATAGCTGGACGTTTAAAGACGGATTATCGATATTCTGCAACACTTTGTTATAACACGTTTCCGTTCCCCGATATTTCGGAGAAGCAAAAAGAAATGCTGGAGGAGCATGTGTTCGCCGTCTTGGACGAGCGCGAAAAACATCCCGAAAAGACAATGGCGCAACTCTATGACCCTGACAAAATGCCCGCAGGCTTGCGTCAAGCCCACCACAACATGGACATCGCCATCGAGCAATGCTATCGCGCCAAACCCTTCAGCAGTGACGAGGAACGGTTGGAGTATTTGTTCAAGTTGTATGAGGAGATGGTGGCGGCAGAGAAAAAAGGAGTTAAATCATGAATTACAATTTTGAATGGGATCCGGTCAAAGCCAAGACCAATCTAAAAAAGCACAAAGTTAGCTTTGAAGAAGCCGCTGAAGTTTTTCTTGATGCACTGCATATTACTATCCCAGACGATGAGCACGGCGAAACCGAAGAACGTTGGATCACTTTGGGTAATACTAAAGCACACAAAATTCATTTGGTGGTACATACTTTTCTGACGTATTACGATGATCAGGTTACAGTACGCATTATTTCTGCCAGACCTGCCACCCGCCATGAGCAACGCCAGTACGAGGAACTAAAATGAAAGATGAATACGATTTTTCCAAAGGGATACGTGGACGTTTTTATCGCCCGGATGCCCGCCTGAATCTTCCTGTCTACTTGGATCAGGATGTGGAAACATGGTTTGCCGAACGTGCTAAAGCCAAAGGCATCGACGTGCAACAATTGGTCAATGAATTATTGCGCAAAGACATTTCCCTGATTCAATCCGCGATGGGGTAAAGCAATGGATTTGCTGGATACAGCAGCATGAATACCGAATACAGCCAGCAGAATACAGCGCAAAGTGAGGATAAATGCCAAATCTTGTTGATGTTACTTATGCCCAAACGGGTAAAAGCACGGCGATTGACCGCATGGGGATGCGCGAAATGCAGGCCAAAGCCTTTGCTGCCCGCGCTGCACAATACCTGTTGTTGAAAGCTCCACCTGCTTCAGGTAAATCGCGTGCGTTGATGTTTTTGGGCTTGGATAAGCTGTTTAATCAAGGCTTAAAAAAGGTGATTGTTGCTGTGCCAGAACGTTCCATTGGCGCATCATTTGCTAATACGCGCCTAACAGAGCACGGTTTTTTTGCCGATTGGGAAGTCAATGATGAGTACAACCTGTGTACCCCAGGTGGGGAGGCCAGCAAGATCAAAACATTTGTTAGGTTTATTAATGATGCGGCAGCGACAACCCTTATTTGTACCCATGCTACGCTACGCTTTGCCTTCGATGCGTTGGAAGAAAATCAATTTAACAATCTTTTACTGGCGGTTGATGAGTTTCACCATGTGTCTGCGGATGTGGATAACCGTTTGGGCGAAGTGCTGCGCTCCATTATGAACAATACTAACGCTCACATTATCGCCATGACTGGTTCATACTTTCGCGGGGATAGTGTGCCCGTGCTGCAAGCCAGTGATGAAGCACGTTTTACCCCGGTGACATACAACTATTACGAGCAGTTGAACGGCTATAGTTACCTCAAAACGTTGGGGATCGGCTACCATTTTTATCAGGGGCGTTACCTCAATGCTATT
>CAZTUZ010000138.1:0-7558 GCA_964617055.1 uncultured Thiothrix sp. | reverse complement strand
ATTACAGCACTCAACACAATCGCCACATAATGGCGGCATTTGAGCAAAGCCAGAAGCAGCCCTTCGGCATTATTCCACCCTCTGCCAGTAGATCACCGCAACCCACACCCAAACCCGCACCGCAACCAATGGGCAAGGTTTTGTACAGCGGATTGTCGAAAGCCGAATTACTGGCACTCAAGCAAACTGCCAAAGACAAAAAGTTTGGTGAAACGGCAATCTGCCCCGCGTGCGGTACACACTTCATCAAGACTAACTGTGGGCAAGTCTTCTGCCAGAAAGACCACAAAAATTGGTTTGATAGCCTGCTACGTCAAGCTTCTTAGCGGCGCGTCGCCAGTCGTGAGCGCGTGGAGTGAGCGCGTGACGGGCGCAAGCAAGGAGCGACAAGCGACGCAGCGCGGCAACCATAACCAGCGAGACGCAACAAGCGACACTAAGCCGCGAGCAAAAGCACTCCCAAAGCATGTCGCACAATCCTTTCTCGAAGAACCAGCCTAGTGCTGGTTTTTTCGTTTCAGGCGTACCAGTCTTACCAATTTCATACCAACCTTGTACTAATTGCCTGCTGGTTAGTAGTTCGCCAGTGGATAGCGTTATTTCACTTTGCCCCGTCAAGGGCGTGCAAATCGTCCAACCTAACTAGAAGCTGGCGCGGTGGTTCTAAAAGGTGAGGTCTGTCAGTTTCAGATAATCGTGAGCGATTTGGGCGGCGTAGCGTACCCTTGTAACCACGCACTTGCACACGAACGAAGGGAGTGCATACAGACCCTAATCACGGATTCCATGAGCACATATCCTGTCATGCAGGGTGAGGAGCTACCGCACCGCAACCCTGACTAGCCTAGCGGCAATGAGCGTTAAATTCCTCTGCACTGTTGCAAATTCGGGTAAGTGGTTGATTCAGTGTGGTTCAGTCCCCGTATCAGTAATACGGGGGGTTATGAAATCTCGGAAAATCTGACTTAAAAATGACCATGTAAAACCCTGCATTTGAGGAGTGCGGTTAGGTCAAAATGCAGGCGACTTGCACAATATCAATGCCAACAATCTTGTCATTATCGCCAGCGGCTAGAGTGCGGCAAGAGTTGAAGTATTCGCCTAACCTGTGTGTCAAAACTTGAAAGTTATGACACAGTGCCGAAAGGTCTATTTTATGGCGTTTTTGGTGTGTCAAAAGTTGTATCAAAACTGATTGTCATAAGTTTTAGGATTAATGACACACTGAAAAGGGCTTTGTTCAATCCTAATCAGCAAGTCACTGGACTCCATAGTGGACTCCGAAACGTGTTTAAAACGCCAAAAACCAAAAATGGCTGCACCTGTTAGGTGCAACCCTTTGAATTTATGGTGGCTATGACTAGATTCGAACTAGTGACCCCATCATTATGAGTGATGTGCTCTAACCAACTGAGCTACATAGCCGAGAAGCCGCGTATACTAATCATCTCAAAAGGATTTGTCAACAGACTTTCTTCATTTTTTGTTAATGCTATACTTACCCCATGATACTTTACATACACGGCTTTAATTCCTCTTCGCTTTCTGGCAAAGCGCAAGAGACCAAACGTTGGCTGGAAGCACGCGGACGTGGGCACGAATGGGTGTGCCCTGACTTGCCTTATCGGCCTGCGAAAGCCATCCAACACCTAACCCAACTCATTGAAAAGTCACCAAAACCATCCAAATTGATTGGCAGCTCATTAGGAGGGTTTTATGCCACACACCTTGTCGCCCGTTATGGACTAAAAGCCATTTTGGTAAATCCCGCCGTTCATGCAGGCTTATTACTACGCCCATTAATTGGCACGCAACAACAAGGCTGGCATAAAGGCGAACCGTATGATTTCACCCAAGCGCATGTGGATGAGCTCATGGCACTCGACCAAGCCGCACCCGCCTACCCCCACAATTTGCTGGTCATGCTGGAAACGGGTGACGAAACCTTAAACTGGCGTGATGCCCATCATTATTACCACGAAGCTCACCAACTAATTTTTCAGGGTGGTGATCATGGCTTCACGCGCTTTCGTGATGTCTTAGACTTAATCGACAAATTCTAATGCAGCGTGTTGTTATTATTGGCGGTGGTCCTGCGGGATTAATGGCAGCCGAAATCATCAGTCAAGCCGGATTCAAAGTGGATATTTACGATGCCATGCCTTCTGTGGGGCGTAAATTACTACTAGCAGGTATTGGCGGCTTAAACATTACCCATTCGGAAGACTGCTCAACATTTTGCCAACGCTACGATGCCAACAGTCGAGCGCGTTTAACCCCACTACTACACCAGTTTGGTGCAGAACAATTACGTCAATGGTGTGCTGATTTAGGCGTGGAAACGTTTATTGGCACATCAGGGCGCGTATTTCCTAAAGAAATGAAAGCCGCACCGTTATTACGCACTTGGTTAGCACGCTTAAAACAACAAGGCGTGACCTTTCACCCACGTCATCGTTGGCTGGGTTGGCAAGGCGATAAAGTCTTACATTTTCAGCACCCACACGGGGAAAGTCTGGCTGAATACGATGCCTTGGTACTGGCTTTAGGCGGCGGAAGTTGGAAAAAATTAGGCAGCGACGGCGCGTGGTTGCCATTACTGCAAGCTCAACAAATCGCAGTCACCCCTTTGCAACCCAGTAACTGCGGATTTTTGTGTGACTGGAGCGAATACCTCAAACGTTTTGCGGGTACACCGTTAAAATCCGTGGCATTAAGCTTCACCGACCTATTCAGACAATGCGAAACACGCATGGGAGAAATGATTCTCACCGAACAGGGGATCGAAGGCAGTTTAATCTACGCGTTTTCGGCGCGCTTACGAGAAGTTCTAAACGCACAGGGACATGCCACTTTCACGCTGGATTTATTACCAAACCATAGTGTCACGCAAGTAACAAGTCTTCTCCAACACAAACCACGGCAGAAAACACTATCAACGTACCTCAAAACGCGCTTAAAACTGGATGCGGCAAAAGTTGCCTTATTGTTTGAAACAATGGATAAATCCCGCCAGCATGACATTGAGCACATCGCTACCGTCCTCAAAGCCATCCCGATTACGGTCACAGCAACCACACCCATTGACGAAGCCATCAGTACCGCTGGTGGTGTGTGTTGGTCAGCCCTAAATCAAGACTTGATGCTAAAACCTTTACCTGCGGTGTTTTGCGCAGGCGAAATGATTGACTGGGATGCACCGACAGGTGGCTATTTACTAACAGCCTGTTTTGCCACAGGCTTACAAGCAGGACACGGCGTGGTGCGCTGGTTACGGCAACGGTAAACCCATTTCACTAGGGTTTTCTTGGTAGAGAAATACGCATCTGTTACTGTTCACCCACTCAAGCAATAACCCTGAACAAGGACTAAGTAGCATGAATATTAATAAAGCAGTCGACAAAGCTTATGCAGGCAAATCCCTGAGCGAACTATTAGATGCACCTGTTGACGCTTTAAAAGGCGTATCTGAAAGTGATGCGGCATTACTCAAACAAGCATTCAACATCAAAACCATCGGCGATTTGGCTAACAGCAAGTATTTCCTGTGGGCACAAGCCATTCAAGCATTAGCCACGACTGAAGAAGCATAATCAATAACACAAGGAAGGAGTAAGTCATGGGATTATTTGATATGTTCAAAGGGGATACTGGCGCACAGATGACCCCACATTTAGCGTTCGCCACTTCTTTGCTGTACATGATGTCAGCCGATGGCGAAATGGACCACGAAGAAGTCGGTCATTTACTGTCCGTGTTAGGCGGCAGCGATGACGGACGCGGCAATATTGGCGTGGGCGCAAACAACCAAGCGTTACTGGACAATGCGCTGAAATACCGCCGCAAAAACACTGTCGAAACGTTCTTAACCGAAGCAACACCGTTACTGTCAGATGCACAAAAGATGTGTATTTTGGTCAACCTGATCGACTCATCATTGGCAGACGGCCAACCCGAACCCGAAGAACAAATGCTATTCGGCAAATTCCTACAAGCGTTTGGCGTTAGCGAAGAGCGTTTCCGTCCGTTCTTTGAAGTTATCGCCCTGAAAAACGACCGTTCAGTGTTCGTCAACCAAAATCACCCGAGCAACCAACCAGGCTATCAAGTCCGTTTGTCCATGTAACGGTGACTGTTTCCTCTTCAGCACTCCCAAACGCAAACAGCCGGAATCACTCCGGCTGTTTGTCTATTTTACGCTACAGATCGGCTTAGACATTGAATAGGAAATTTAACACATCGCCATCCTTCACAAGGTATTCTTTACCTTCAGCACGCATTTTACCCGCCTCTTTCGCACCTTGCTCACCGTTGTAAGCAATGAAGTCGTCGTAAGCAATGGTTTGCGCCCGAATAAAACCGCGTTCAAAATCCGTATGAATCACACCAGCCGCCTGTGGTGCAGTCGCATTTTTACGGATAGTCCATGCTCGAACCTCTTTCACACCCGCTGTAAAGTACGTTTGCAAACCCAGTAGGGAGTAACCCGCACGAATGACACGGTTCAAACCTGGCTCATCCAGCCCCATGCTTTGCAGAAACTCATCGCGCTCGTCATCTTCAAGCTGAGATAACTCTTCTTCCATTGCCGCGCAAACAGGCACAACCTGCGCCCCTTCTTTTTGCGCAATAGCCATAACTGCATCCAAATACGGGTTATTTTCAAACCCATTATCATTCACATTGGCGATAAACAACAGTGGTTTAATGCTCAATAAATGCAAATCACGAATTAAAGCGCGTTCTTCTATGGATAATGCCAATGAGCGTGCAGAATTACCTTCTGCTAAATGGTTATATAAACGCTCGACGATTTCTTTTTGTTTTAGAGCATCTTTATTACCCGATTTAGCCGCTTTAGTGTAACGATTCACAGCTTTTTCTGTGGTATCGAGATCAGCCAACACCAATTCGGTGTTAATGATTTCAATGTCTGATGCTGGATCAATTTTACCCGCAACGTGGATAATGTCATCATTATCAAAACAACGTACCACTTGTGCAATCGCATCGGTTTCACGAATGTGGGCGAGGAATTTATTCCCCAAACCTTCACCTTGTGATGCACCTGCAACTAACCCCGCAATGTCAACAAACTCCATTGTGGTTGGAATAATGCGTTCCGGTTTAACGATTTTAGCTAAGGCATCCAAACGCGGGTCTGGCATAGGGACAATACCAACGTTGGGTTCAATGGTGCAGAACGGGTAGTTTGCTGCTTCGATGCCCGCTTTGGTCAGGGCGTTAAACAGGGTGGATTTACCTACATTCGGCAAACCAACAATTCCGCATTTGAATCCCATTGTCGTACCTTGTCTATTTCTGTCTAAGTGAAAATTAACGGCTGTGCAGCTTCTGCATGGCTTGCTGCATTTCGCCGCTTAAGATTAAGCCAATTTGGTCGGCGGCGGTATCAATTGCCCGCGTAATCAATATTTCGTCATCCGCACTAGGACGCGATAACACATAGTCTACGACTTTATTACGATCCCCTGGGTGAGCAATACCCAAACGCAATCGCCAGTAATTCGCAGTCATGTGTGCATGAATATCACGCAGACCATTATGTCCACCGTGTCCACCTGCTTGTTTGAGACGCACATCACCCGCTGGAATATCCAGATCATCATGTGCCACTAAAATCTGGTCTACCGAAATTTGGTAGAAATTCGCTAACTGGCTGACGGCTAAACCACTACGATTCATAAAAGTCGTGGGTTTTAACAACCACACTGTTTGGCTACCCACCTGCAACTTACAAGCTTCGCCAGAAAAACGTTTTTCGGCGGCAAATCTGCCAGAGTAACGCCGAGCCAGTTCATCAACAAACCAAAACCCGGCATTGTGCCGGGTTTTGTCGTACTGACTACCGGGGTTGCCCAAACCGACTATTAGACGGATGGGCATACCGATTACTCAGCTGTGCTTGCGTGGCAAGAAACCACCGGTTGGTCGTGAGATTCACCCAATGCCAATTGGGTCAGCGTCACGCCTTCTGGCAGCTTCAGGTCAGACAAGTGCAGTGTTTGGCCTTTTTCGAGGCTGATCAAATCAACTTCGATAAATTCTGGTAAGAATTTAGGCAAGCACGCAATTTCAACTTCCGTCAGGTTATGGCTGATTGCGCCACCTTGCTCTTTCACACCTTTTGCAGACTCTTCATTCAAGAAGTGCAGCGCAACGTGAACGGTAACTTCTTCGTCGTCTTTAATGCGTTGCAAGTCAGCATGCATGATGATAGGTTTTGCAGGGTGACGTTGCAGGTCACGCAGAACTACGCTTTCTTTACGATCACCAAAATCAACGGTAATGATTTGAGAATAGAAAGCTTCTTCTTGCAAGTTACGAATCATTTCATTGTGACGCAGAGAAATGGATTGCGCTTCTTGACCCGCACCGTAAATAACTGCCGGAACTAAACCTTGGTTACGCAGGCGGCGGCTCGCACCCTTACCCTGCAATTCACGCGCCTGCGCTTGCAGAACGTATTGTTTTGACATGTTCGTACTCCAAAATTAAAAGCTGCCGTACCGCGACCAGTCGACAACCAAACTAAACCCCAAACGGGGGACTAAAAAGCTTATAAACCTTCAAACAGGGAGCTAACGGACTCATCCTGATTAATGCGCAGAATGGTTTTTGCCAAGACACCCGCGACGGAAAGTTGGCGAATTTTTGCACATTCTTTTGCACTTTGACTTAATGGAATGGTGTCAGTAACCACCACTTCATCAAGCTGAGAATTTTCAATGTTGCTAACCGCTTTACCAGAGAACACCGCATGAGTTGCATAAGCAGAAACGCTCAATGCGCCGTGCTGTTTCAAAGCCGCTGCTGCATTACACAACGTACCACCCGTATCGATTAAGTCATCCACTAAGACACAGTGACGACCTTCGACATTACCAATGATATTCATGATTTCGGACTTATTCGGCTCTGGACGACGCTTGTCGATGATGGCTAAATCCGCATCACCCAAACCTTTCGCCAAAGCACGCGCCCGCACCACACCACCTACGTCTGGCGATACGACCATTGTATGCGGTAAGTTTTTAGACAAAATGTCATTCAGCAATACACCGGATGCGTAAATATTGTCTACAGGCAAATCAAAGAAGCCTTGAACTTGGTCTGAGTGCAGGTCAATCGTCAGTACACGGTCAACACGCGCAGTCGAGATCATATCCGCAACCAATTTTGCGGAAATCGGTACACGACGCGAACGCACACGGCGATCTTGACGAGCATAACCGTAGTAAGGAATCACTGCTGTAACACGACCAGCGGATGCACGGTACAGTGCGTCGACGATGATCAACAGTTCCATGAGGTTATCGTTGGTTGGAGCGCAGGTAGACTGCACAACGAACACATCCCGACCACGCACGTTTTCCAAAATCTCGACATGCACTTCGCCATCGCTGAAGCGTTCTGCTTTAATCTTACCGAGAGGAATACCGAGGTGATCGACGACTTTGTGGGCGAGTTCCGGGTTGGCAGTGCCCGTAAACACCATCATTCTATCGTCAGACATGACATATCCGCATTGAGTGTG